>JASFTI010000200.1:0-6641 GCA_050053635.1 Gemmatimonadales bacterium | reverse complement strand
ACAGGATGATCGACCCGGGGTTCACTTTGTCCTGGCCCGTATACTTGGGCGCCGTGCCGTGGGTGGCCTCGAACAGCGCCACCTCGTCCGACATGTTGGCCCCCGGTCCGAGCCCCAGGCCGCCCACGAGCGCTATCGCCGCGTCGGACAGATAGTCGCCGTTCAGGTTGGGCAGCGCGAACACGTTGTACTCGTCGGGCCGCGTCTGGATCTGCTGGAAGATCGAGTCGGCGATCCGGTCCTTCACCAGGATCTTGCCCTCCGGCAGCTTGCCGTCCAGCTCGTCCCACAGCCGCTTCTCGCTGATCGTGACGTCGCCGAACTCGCGCTCCGCCAGCTCGTAGCCCCACTTGGCGAACGAGCCCTCGGTGAACTTCATGATGTTGCCCTTGTGCACTAGGGTCACCGACGGCAGCTCCTGCGCGACGGCCCACTGGATCGCCTTCCGCACCAGCCGCTCCGTCCCGAACACCGAGATCGGCTTCACCCCGATGCCCGAGTCTTCGCGGATCTGCCGGCCGGTCTTCTGCTTGATCAGCTCGATGATCGCCTTCGCCTCGTCGCTGCCTCGTTGGAAGTCGTAGCCGGCGTAGACGTCCTCGGTGTTCTCGCGGAAGATAACGAAGTCCACCTTGTCGGCGTGCTTGTTGGGCGACGGTACGCCCTCGAAGTAGCGGATCGGCCGCACGCAGGCGAAGAGGTCCAGGTGCTGGCGGAAGCGGACGTTGATCGAGCGGAACCGCTCGGTCACCCCGTCGTCCTTGCCGCACTTGTCGCACTTGCCCGGATGGAACTGCTGGTGGGCGCAGTGCAGGCAGACGTGGGTCTCTTCACCGATCGGCGTGGTAAAAGGTCCCTTAATGGCGATCCGCAGGTAGCGAATCGCCTCAACCGTCTCGTCCGGGAACTCGCTGCCGTAGTGATGCAGCCCCTCGAGCCCGGCGAAGAGCGGGCACCACGAGATCGCGCGTTTGCCGCCGTAGGCGGCCTCGACGGCCGAGTCCACGACCATGCGCATCGCCGGGCTTATGTCCAGGCCGATCCCGTCACCGCGCAGGAGACCTATTATAGGCCGATCGCCGATGATCAGCTCGCCGTCCTTATAGCCAATGAGGTCACCCTCAGGGATCTTGACTTCCTTGAAGTCCATCGTGCCCTTCCTTGTGACGAAGCGGTCGGGGCAGGATCGCGCCGCACGACATGGCAAGAGGTATACCGCAATGCCCGGGGAGGGATTCGAACCCTCAAGAGCCGAAGCCCAACGGATTTTGAGTCCGTCGCGTCTGCCAATTCCGCCACCCGGGCGAATCTCTTCATGTGACGACCTCCAACATAGTCGCATCTTCAGGCCCTTGGTAGGCCCCTGAGGTGGGAACACCTGGACACCCACACCTCACCTCCCGTCTCTCATGCGATCGCAGGGTTCCGCGCGTGGAAACCCTGCATGCTCGGGCAGGTTTCGCCCGGCGTTGACGCCTACCTCGCGACGGCATGCTCTGGTTGCGCAGGCCAGATCGTTGGAAGACGGCAACCGTGGCCATGGCGACACGCTAGCTATACTAGGTATCCATTCTTGTTGCGCTGTCGAGACCAGCACCGCATAGTAAGGTTATCGGGATAGGGCTGAGGAAGTCGCGAAGTGTCTCGCCAACACCGGGGGACCTCAGCCGTGGTAGTACCTCACATGCCTGTCTGCCTGCTGAGCTGGTGCGCAAGACCCACCAGAAGACGTAGTTTCGCACAGTATCCGAGAACAAGAGGCTTTCTGCGACGGGAACGGGCTCCGCCGCCCGCTGACCGGGGGAGTGTCGGCGGCAATCATCGTGGATGAGCAACCGAAGGAGAGTCAACATGGTCGGCATGGACTTCATCAGCTTTCTGATTCTACTGGTGATCAGTATCGCAGTTTCGGCAGTTCTTCACTTCGTGCTCAAGTTCTATGTGGTGCCAGGACTCGCGTCGTACTGCGGAAAGGTCATCATCGGCTGGCTAGGCGCCTGGTTGGGCTCCCCTGTGCTAGGCCACTGGTTCCCGGGTGTCCAATACGAGGCCGTCTACATCATACCGGCGATTCTGGGTAGCCTGGCGGCGATAGTCATTGCCGTGGATGTTGTCAAAAGCGTTTCCGGACTTCCCAAGGGTGGCACGTCTGCTGGGGAGACGGCGCCTCGCATGTGAACCGTAACGGTCCCAGCACGGCGCGAAATAAGGAAGAGGGGCGGTCCCGTCGGGGCCGCCCTCTACCTGTCGTCCGACGCCCGAACGAAGTTCAGAGACGGACCGGCACCCACGCGAACCGCGGGGGTGAGCAGGAAAGCCGCTAGAGCCGCCACCGTCGTTGCGTCCTGCCTAGAAAAGCAGCCAACGGGATGCACCTATCGCTGAATCTACCAGCCCGTCTGGGTCAGGCGAGGCTGGGGCAAGCTAGTTGCCGGCCAGAGCGAGAAAGGAAGCGTTCCAGATCAGGTGGGCCGCCACCGGTGCCAGCACACCGCGGCGCCAGACCGCCAGCCCACCCCAGACCGCGCCGATGACGGTACTACCTACGACACCACCGAGGCCGTAGCGCAGGTGGGCGATGCCGAATCCAACGGCCGTCACCAAAACGGCGGTAAGCGGGCGCATGAATTGGAGTAGCGCGAAGAGCGCGTAACCGCGCACCAGCAGTTCTTCCGTAACGCTAGCGACGACCACGAAAAGCGCGAGGAGTGCGAAGGGACCTGTGGCACCGGCAGCGGGCTGCCGCCACTCGAGGCCGCCGACTCCGACAAGCAAAACGGCGAGCACCGCCACTACCGCGCCCGCCAAACCCCAACCTGTCTCCTCTGCTATCGAGCCGCGTCCTCTGTGCAGGATGCCGCGGCCCGCCCGGAGAATGGCCACTGTCAGCGCGACACAGACCGCTGCGGCCAGGCCGTATTTCAGATACGGACCCAGGCCCCAGCCCAGATTCGCCACCGCCAGCGCTCCGATGTAGACCGTGCAGAACCCGACGATCTTCAGCGCGACGGCAGTCTTGTCACCGAGGGGCATCAGCCGACCGTGTTCAGATTCGATTGCATTCTCGAATTCCAGAGACACAACTCTTCTGCCAGCAGTTTTCGCTCGGCGCATCAGTCTAGTCAAGCCAGGCCGCCGACTGCGGGGGAGCCGGGACGCGTGCTTGAACCATTCCCCCGATTCTGTGTTATTGACTTACTCGGGCCCTGGCGCGACCTAAGACACTCGGGTGATTATTCGACTCATGACCGCACTCGCAGCTGTTCAAGCTCTCAGCGAGTCCTTGACCGGCCAACCGCTTATCGCGATCGGCCTGCTCTTCGGCGCCGGCGTGCTCACGAGCCTCACGCCCTGCATCTATCCGATGATCCCGATCACGGTCGGTGTGATCGGCGGTACGGCCGGCCCGCAGCCGTCGCGCCGACGCACCGTCCTGCTCACCCTGACCTACGTGACGGGGCTGGCCATGTTCTACGCGATCCTCGGCGTGATCGCCGGTCTTACAGGCTCGCTCTTCGGCACCGTCAGTGCGAGCCCCTGGGCGCGGCTGGCGATCGGCAACCTGCTGCTCCTCTTCGGGTTCGCGATGCTGGAAGTGATCCCCGTCCGCACACCTCAGCGGCTGAGCGCCTGGGCGAGCCGCCTGGAGGGCGGTACGGTGCCAGCCGTCTTCTTGCTGGGGGCGACCTCCGGGATCGTCGCCGCGCCCTGCGGGGCCCCGGCCTTCGCGGCGGTGCTCACCTGGGTCGCGGGAACCGGCAGTGCGGTCCTCGGGTTCGTGTATTTGTTCGTGTTCTCGCTGGGCATGAGCGTGTTACTCGTCGTCGTCGGACTGTCCTCCGGCGCGCTCGCCGCGCTGCCCCGGTCGGGGCGCTGGATGGTCTGGATCAAGAAGGCGGCCGGTCTGATAATGATCGGCGTGGCCGAGTATTACTTCGTTCAGGTAGGAATGGTGTTGTGATGCGTAGCTGGCTGACCGCGGTGATCTTCACCGTCCCTCTTCTGGTTCTGGCGAACCTCCGTCCCCTGCAGGCGCAGGAACGGATCGGCATCGCCATCGGCGCGACCCCCGCTGCCGTCGAGATCGAGGATCTGGAGGGTAACCCCGTCGACCTCGGCGATTACATCGGCGGCGGCAAGCCGCTGTTGGTCGAGTTCTGGGCGACCTGGTGCCCGCTCTGCGAGGCGCTCGAGCCTGCGATGCTGGCCGCACACTCGAAGTACGGAGACGACGTGGATTTCCTGGTCGTCGCCGTCGCGGTGAACCAGAGCGTGCGGCGCGTGCGCCGTTACGCGGAGAGCCACCAGGTGCCGGGCCGCTTCCTGTGGGACACCGAGGGCCGCGCCAGCCGAGCGTTCATCGCTCCGTCCACGTCCTATGTGGTGGTGTTGGATGCCGAAGGCAGCGTGGCCTACACGGGATTGGGCGAGGACCAGGACATAGAGGCTGCGGTAGAGAAAGCGCTCGGGCGGTAGGGCGCAGCGATCGAGCCAGCGCCTCACCGCCCTCGAGCTGGTATTCTCCTACTCTTCTTCCGGCGCTAGCCGGTCGATCACCTCACCCAACTCGGTGTAGGCCGTCGGATCGATCTCGCGAAACGGTGTCGCCCGATAGGCGATCTTACCGTCCGGTCCCACGACGAACAGGTTGCGGTTCGTCATGCCCGGCCGACTGGCGAGTGCGCCGTAGAGATTCGCCACCGCCACATCTTCATCGCTCGCCATTAGGAACGGGAACTGATCGCCCCGCGCCCAGGAGGCGAGCTCGGCGATCGGATCGGCGCTGATGGCGATAAGGATGACGTCCCGGCCACCGTTGAACAGCTGTGCGTACTGATCACGGTACGCATGCATCTGAACCGTTCAACCACGGCTCCGCGCCCGGAAGAAAAAAGACAGGACGACGGTCTTACCGGCGAAGTCGCTGAGCCGCACTTCGTCTCTCAGCACGCCGTAACGTGTGCCGCCCGGCATGGAGAAATCGGGTGCGACGGCTCCGACCTCGAGCGGCTCGACCGTCTGCGTCTGGGCCTGCAGCGGAGCGGCCGCGACGACGAGCGCGGTCGCGGCGACCACGGCCCACATGCGCTTTAGCATATTCCTCCTTTTGCCATGGCCTTAGCCGCCAGCGGTCAACAGGGCAACCTTCTCCTCGAGAACGTCGAGCAGGGTGTCGATGGTTTCCAGGTGCGTGCGAAACGTCAGAACCGCCAGCCTGAGCACGAACTTACCCTCCAGCATGGTCGATGAGATGAACACCCGGCCGTCGCGATGGATCTCGTCGATCAGCGCCCGATTGAACTCGTCCGCATCGCCGGTCTCCGGTATCCAGCGGTAGGTGGCCACCGATAGCTCGGGTTCCGGGCCCACTTCGAACCCCAGCTCCTGCACTCGATCGTGAAAGTACCGGGTCAACAGCAGCTTCTCCTCCAGGCACGCCCGGAACGGTCCCACGCCGTGCAGCTTGAGGGGCAACCAGAGCCGCAGACCGCGGAAGTGTTTGGTGAGTTCGGGTGAGAGGTCGGCAGGCGAGTCCATCTCCAGCGATTCCTCGGCCAGCGTGTCCTGCATGTAGGCGGCCTGGTGGTGGTGCGAGCGGTAAAGCTTCCGCTTGTCCTTAACCAGCACGGCCCCCGTACCGTACGGAAGGAAGAGCCCCTTGTGCGGGTCGAGCACTATGGAGTCCGAGAGCTCCATGCCGGCGAGCCTGGGGCGGCATTCATCGACGAGTGCGAAGAAACCGCCGTAGGCCGCATCGATGTGGTACCAGAGCCCTTCCGCCTCGGCGATGCGACCGATCGCCTGCAGCGGGTCGATGGCGCCCACGTCCGTCGTTCCCGCCGAGGCGATGACCAGCCACGGGATGAGGCCGGCGGCGCGATCCTCGGCGACCGCGCGCTCCAGCTCCGCCGGTACCATCCGATAGCCTTCGTCCGGCGCAATGTAGCGCCGCACGCATTCCCCCAGCCCGGCAACGCGCAACGCCTTGTCCACGCAATGGTGAACCTGATCGGTCACGTAGACCACGGCCCGGCCGAAGTCGCGCGCCCCGAGGCCGTGGGCGTCCCGCGCCGTCACGATCCCGATCAGGTTGGCGATGCTGCCGCCCGAAGTCAGGTTACCGGCCGACCCTTCGGGATAGCCGACCAGGTCGGCCATCCAATCGAGGAGCATGTTCTCCATCTCGACGGCGCCCGGACCGGCGAAGCGGACACCGGCGTAGCGGTTGGTCAGGGCGGCCAGGTAGTCGCCCAGCGACGAGGAGTAGATGCCGCCGCCGGGGATGTAGGCGAGAAATCTGCCGGACGTAGGATTGACCCCCGGCACGATCACCGCCTCGTCGAACAGCGCCAGCAACTGGTCGACGGACACACCCTCGTCGGTTATCGGCGACTCGCGTATCTCCTTCGCTGCGCCCTTCTCTATCTCGTAAGCCTTCAGCTCGGGCAAACGCTCGAAGAATTTCTCGCCGTAGGCGACGACCGCGTCACGTACCGGCGCGCGCGCTGCCCGATCTGGCTCCAGCCTGCGACTGATGGCTTCTAGCTCTCTGATGCGCTCGATCATGTGATCGCCCATCTCAAATCTTGATGAAGATCCCGCGCCGGTACAGCAGCCACATGATGAACAGCCAAAAGCAA
>JASFTI010000199.1:0-6692 GCA_050053635.1 Gemmatimonadales bacterium | reverse complement strand
CCGACGGTGATGGTACCGGTGGTCGGCTCGTCCAACCCGGCAATCAAGTTCAGCAAAGTGGTCTTACCGCTACCGGACGGACCCATGAGGACCAGAAACTCGCCGGTATCGATGTCCAAGTCGATGTCCTCGAAGACCGGGATCGCCTGACTGTCACGTTGATAGATCTTCGACAGGTTACGTATCTCGAGCAGAGCCATAATCGTGTTCTCGTTAGCGGGGAGCTATCCGTACTCGTGTCCCATCCTCGAGCCCCTGGTGACCCGCGACCACCACCTGCTCGCCGGCCGCCACGCCGCTGCGGAGCTCGCGCCGCTCGCCGGTCACCGGGCCGGCCTCCACCTCACGACGCTCGACGCGGCCGTCGGTCACGACCCAGACGATCTGCCGGCCGGCATCATCGCGCACGGCAGCCGCCGGAACGAAGACGCGCGCCGGAGCCGCCGGGGTTGCCTCGTCCGTCTGCTCCAGGAACTCGACCGTGGCGCCCATCTCGGGCAGGATCCGCGGGTCTTTGTCGAGGATGCTGACCTTCACCTCGACCGTGGCGCGCTGACGGTCGGCTGTGGGCACGACCTGGCGGACGCGGCCGCCGAAGCTGGTGTCGGGATAAGCATCGAGGTCGATAGAAGCCGCCTGGCCGTCGCGGATGCGGGCGATGTAGGCCTCGTTGACGTCGACCTCGACTTCGAGCGTCTCGAGGTCGGCCATCGTCACTACGGCACCTCGCGTCAGACCACCGCCGGTGACCGCCGGCGCCACCACCTCGCCTACTTCCGCATCCTTACGCAGCACCGTCCCACTAAACGGCGCCCGGATGTACGTGTTCTCCAGGTTGGCCCGCGCCACGCCGACCGCCGCCGCCGCTGCGTCCACCTGCGCCCGCACCCGGTTCACCCGCGCTTCAGCGGTGGCCAGCTGTGCCTCGAGTTGCTCGGTCTCCTGCTCGGGGGCCAGTCCCCGGGCCAGCAGGTCGCGCGATCGGGCGACGTCACGACGCAGCTGGTCGCGCTCGGTTTCAGCTTCCAGCAGCCCGGCCCGCGCCGTTCCCAGCTCGGCCTCGCGCTGCGCCAGCGCCGCCGCGTAGTCGGCGCTCTCCAGCCTGGCGATGATCTCACCCATTTCGACTACCGAGCCCTCCTCGACGCCGAGGTATTCGAGCCGGCCGGTGATCTTCGAGGAGACCGAGGCCTGGGTCCGGGCCACCACGTAGCCGTTGGCTGTGACACCGGTGGATGTCCCGCCGCTGCCCCCGACCAGCTGGGCGCGGGCGACCTCGACCGCAGGTCCGCCGGCGCCACGGAGCACGTAGAAGAAGCCGACCACCAGCGCCGCTGTTCCGATAACGATGATCACGCTCCAGCGCAGCGCCCGGCTGACGCCGGGCGGTGGCCGGTCACGGTCGATCCGCAGGCCTGAAAGGTCTTGGCTCTTCTGATTCATGGTCGCCGGTCGAAGCATCATAGGGCGCCGGGGGTCTTGCGGGAATAGGCTTGTGCGGCGATGTTTACGGCGTAAAGATAGGGGAGAATCTTTACGCCGTCAAGATTGGGAGGCCCGACATCCCGGCCGCTGACGATAATCGCTCTAAACCGTATCATCACGGCGACTTGCGGCAGGCACTGCTCAACGCCGCCCTCGACATCGTGCGCCGCGAGGGGGGCGGAGCTCTGACGCTGCGCGCCGTCGCCCGGGCGGCGCGGGTCAGCCACATGGCGCCGTATCACCACTTCGCCGACAAGGCGGCGCTGGTGGCGGCGGTCGCTCGCGAGGGCTTCCGTGGGCTGCGCCGCGAGATGGAGGAGCGGATCGAGCGTTGCCCGGACGATCCGCGGGCCCGGTTCCGCGAGTCGGGCATCGCCTACGTGTCGTTCGCGGTGAAGCACCCGAACCTGTTCCGCGTGATGTTCGGGCCGCAGACGGCCGACGCCGAAGCGCATCCCGAGCTGAAGGCGGAGTCGCAGGGTGTCTTCGATGTGATGCAGCGGTTGCTGCTTGAATCGCAGGCCGGCTACGCGATCCGCCGGGACGACGCGCGCCAGATCGGTCTCACCGCCTGGTCGTTGGTGCACGGGCTGGCGATGCTGTGTATCGATAAGCAGTTCGGGCCGGCGGCGACGAGCCCAGAGGGCGCCGAGCGCCTGGCCTACGCGGCGACCGGGGCTCTGTTCCGCGGCCTGCGTCGTTGAGCGGACTTTGTGGACCGGCCGCTCCCCGCAGCGGGCAGGTGGGATAGCGAGTACCAGGAGCCGATAACCCTGGTTCCACGGTTCGCGACCGGTCCATCGATTCAAGACGCTTCTGTCAGCGGCCCGCGAGTCCGGCCCAAGTAGCGAGGGACCCGCTCGCAGTACCGTACATACTCATCACCGTAGCTGTCGCTCAGGTGCTCCTCCTCGGTCAGCACCATCGTGTGAGACATGACGGCGAGGATCGCCACCGATCCCAGGCCGTACCAGGAGGGCCAGAGGGCCAGATATCCGATCATCGCCACCATGAACGCCACAACCTGCGGGTTCCTCGTCAGTCGATAGAAGCCCGACTGCTTCAGCATGTCGACGCGCCAGCCGAACGCTCGACTCATTCCGAACACGAACATCGTTCCGAATGCCACGACCATCCCTCCGGCAAACAGCAGCCAGCCGACGACCCGCAGAGCCGAGCCGACGTGAATCGCCGGCCAGTCGGGCGGCCGGTAGACGTAGGCGTGCCAGGCCCAGAGGCTGAAGACCAGCAACTCGAGGAATCCGGTGAAGAGCGACAGGCGACCTCGGCGCATGTAGTCGCGCCGGACGACGACACGAAAGATGAAGGTCGCCGCGACGAGAAACAGCAAGGCCGAGGCCAGGAAGACGACGGTACGCATGGGCATCTACTCCGCCTTGCGATTCTTCCTCACTAGGACGCCGGCTCCGTCGCGGCTTCCCCGCCGTCGTCGGACCCGGGGCCCGCTCCCGCCGCGCCCCCCTGGCCGAAGGCGGTCAGACCGCCCAGCGCGCCCAGCCCCATCGTCTCCACCGCGGTGGACGGCACGATAATCATCGAGCCCTTCTGCCTCAGCCCCTCGAAGACCATGTTCATCGCCCGCAGGTGAAGCGCCACAGGATTGTCACGGTAGTGCTCCGACGCGCGAGCGAACTTCTCGGCGATCTCGGTCTCCGCGGTGCCCAAGATGATACGGCTCTGCCGTTCCCGTTCGGCCTGCGCCTGGCGCGACATCGCGTCCTCCAGGCCCTTGGGGATGATGATGTCGCGGATCTCCACCGCTTGGGTCGTGATCCCCCAGCCGTTCGTCTTCTCGTCCAGCACCTTCTGGATCTCCTGGCCCAGGCGGTCACGCTCCGAGAGCAGTACCGCCAGGTCGTCGCGACCGATCGCGTTACGTAACGCCGTCTGCGCCGATAGGACCACCGCATCTTCGAAGCGCTCGACCTCGAGCACCGCCTTCTGCGCGTCCCAGACCATCCAGAAGGCGATGGCGTCGACGTTCACCGGCACCGTGTCGGCGGTCAGCGTCGTCTCGGCCCTGAAGTCGGTGACCCGCACCCGCTGGTCGACGAACTGCGCCACCTTGTCGGTCACCGGCATCAACACGAACAGACCCGACTTGCGCAGCCCGCGAAACTTGCCGAACCGCAACAGCACCGCCCGCTCCCACTGGTAGGCGATCTGGATCGCCGGCGCCACGACCAGCGCGACGATGATCGTCGCCAACAGGATCTCGCTGTCCGGCCGCAGCTCGAGAAAGACGTAGAGACAGTCGGCGGTGCCGAAGACCACCGCGGCCTCCCACATCTGGAACGTGCGCAGCAGGATGACCAGACCCAGCGCCGAGCCCAGCGCCAGCAAGACGGCCTCCACGCTGAACTCATGCACGTTCAGGTGAGCCACCAGCCCGGCGACGAAGATCGCCACCAACAGCAGCCCGTTCAGCGGCGCGAACCGGAAATCGGCCCGCATCGTCGTGGCGAACCGCTCCAGCGACATGCGGTGACGGTCCCGCGCCCATTGGAGCGCGGACCTCGACGACTCGTTCATCTCGGCTCCTCCTTTCGCCCAAGCAGGCCCGCGAGCACCTCGTCGAGGGTAAACCCGTAGCCCGAGGCCCGGGCCATTAGCTCGGTCAGGATCTGATCCAGCATCCGCGCTCGCTCCAACTCGTCGATCTCCGGTGGCTCGCCGCTCACGAATGTCCCCGAGCCCTGCTGCGTGTCGAGCACCCCCTCGATCTCCATCTCCCGGTAGGCGCGGATCACCGTGTTCGGATTGATCGACAGGTCCACCGCCAGCTGCCGGACCGTCGGCAGCCGGTCCCCCGGCCCCAGATCACCACGGGCGATTGCGAACTTCACCTGCTCGATGATCTGCCGGTACAACGGCACCCCGCTCTTCAAGTCGATCGCTAATTCCAAGGCTTTTACCCGTCTCGAACCTGCCTAGAACTAGATAACTAGTGTTCTAGTGCTATAGTACAATCTTCCCCCTCGCTCGTCAAGCCCGGTCCTCTACGGAGGCCGCGCGCTGGGTCCTAGTGAGGTGCGAGCCGAGAGGCGCACGACCACCTAGCACGTTCCGCGTCGTAGCCACGAGGAGACGGCAGGATCACCTCGCTTCCTTCGCGAGCACACCCGGATGCCACACTGCCCTTCGGCCGGTGGCGTGAGCAGGAAGCGAGTGGTCCTGCCGTCTCCGACCGCCGCCCGAGAGCCGCTAGAAGAAGACCAGGAGAGAGATGACGACCAGGCCGCCGCCGACTACCAGCTTCCTCCAGAGCGGCATGCCCGAATCGACGATGTCGCTGCTCGGCGCGCTGCGCGTCCAGACGGCGATGACGCCGCAGCGGGCGTCGGGGCTGGCGAACTCGCCGGGGTACTCGGCCAGGCCCTTGTAGATCTCGACGCCCTCGACGTCGGAGGGGAAGACGAGATCGTCGAGGCTGTCGCCGCCGACGCGGTAGCCGTCGAGGTAGACGATGGGTAGGCAGGGTCCGGGCCGGCCGCTGGGATCGAAGCGTCGGTATCGGCTGAGCACGATGTAGTCGCTGGGACCGGGCCGATTGATGATCGAGACGCCGGGGAGCTCGCCGATGAGGTGGGTGACACGGAGCGGTTGTCGCCGCTCGATCTCGTCGCGGGTGATGTAGCTCCCCTGCCCATGATCGACCCGCTCGTAGAAGCTCCACAGCCTGGGCGAGACCTGCCAGCGCACGGCCTCGACGACGAGGGGCTCGAGCTCGATAGGCCGCATGGAGAGCCGCAGCTCGAGGTCGTAGAGCTGGCCGCCCTCGATCGCGATGGAGTCGCGCCGCGTCCCGTAGGCGATGTGGCTGACCACGAGCTCGTAGTCGCCCGCCGGCACGCTGGGAAAGGCGAAGTAACCCCAGCCGTCGGTGGGCCGGCCGAGGTCGATCGTGCCTCTGATGAGGCGGACCTCGGCGCGCTCGATCCCGCGGCCGCTCTCCTCTCCCAGCACGCGGCCCACGACGCGGGCCGGCGAAGTGACGTCCTGGCCCTCGGTCGTTTCCTGGGCGCCGGCCGGCGCCGCCGCCAAGGCCGCCGCGCCGAGGACAGCCGCGATTGATCTGAAGCTAGTCATCGTCGGGCCTGGCTGCGGGTTGACGTAGACGCTTCAATGTGCCACGTCATCTCTGGTCCCGACAGACTGTACCCCCGACCCCCAATAAACGGTTCGCCGCCCATGAAACTCTACACCGCCGTAGCGCTCGGACTCGTGGCCGGCCTGCTGCTGGGCCTCATCGCTTCGCTCACCGGCTGGCCGTGGCTGATGGCAATCGCCACGGGGATCGAGCCGATCGGTCAGGCGTTCGTCGACCTACTGAAGATGGTGGTCATCCCGCTGGTGGTCGTGGTGATCTTCGTCGGGGTCGGCACGCTGGGCGACCTGAGGCGGCTAGGCCAGCTGGGCGGCCTCACCCTGCTCTTCTTCGCCGCGACCAGCGCGGTCGGTGTGCTGATGGGGATGGGGGTGATGCAGGTCTTCCTGCCGCTGGCATCCGAGGCGGCGGCCGAGGCGGTGGCGGGCGCCGCGACCGAGGCGCCGGTCTTGCCGGGTCCCATCGAGTTCTTGCTGTCGCTCATCCCGAGCAACCCGTTCGCCGCGGCGGCCGACGGGGCGCTACTGCCCCTCATCGTCTTCACGATTTTCTTCGCCGCGGCGACGGGCGCGCTTCCCGAGCGCGAACGCGAGACCCTGCTCTCGCTGGCGGCCGCGGTGAGCGAGGCGCTGATCAAGATGGTGCACTGGATCCTGTGGCTGGCTCCGATCGGCGTCTTCGCGCTGGCGGCGCCGGTCACCGCCCGGGCCGGCTGGGCGATGCTGCAGAGCCTCGGCGCCTTCATCCTCGCCGTGCTGGCCGGGCTGGTCGTGTTCGTGGCGATCGTCTACTTGCCGGCGGTCCGCTTCCTGGGCGGCATGCCCGGCGGCGTTTTCCTGAAGCGCTGCCTCAACCCGATCCTCATCGCCGCCGGCACGTCGAGCACGGCGGCCACCCTGCCGGCGATGCTGGAGACGGCCGACGAGGAGCTGCGGCTGTCGCGTCCGGTGTGGAGCTTCGTTATCCCGCTAGGCGCCGGCCTGGCACGCATGGGGACCGCCCTCTTCCAGGGCGCGGCGATCGTCTTCCTCGCCTGGCTGTTCGGCGTGCCGCTGGCCGCCGCCGGGATCGGCGGCGC
>JASFTI010000198.1:0-6730 GCA_050053635.1 Gemmatimonadales bacterium | reverse complement strand
GCGAACGGCAGGGCGCCCGCGCGTAGCGCCGGAGGTAGACCCGGAAACCAGGTCGCGTAATCGATCCAGTACTCGTCGAGCGCGATCCAGAGCGGCGTGACCGCCAGAGCGATGGCAGCCGCTGTTGTCCCCAGACGTCTCCCCTTCCGAGAGACGAACCAGACACCCTCGGCCTGGCGATCGTACTGCAGATACGGTAAGAGAACGAGTGCCGCAGCGACGAGCAGCGGGATGACGACGACCGCAAAAAGTCCGTGGAAGTGGAACAGGAGCTCCTGGAAGCCGACGAAGTACCATGGCGCTTTGGCAGGGTTGGGGCTCAAACCCGGGTTGGCCGCTTCACCCAGCGGTGCGTTCACGAAGGTCGAGAACGACATGACAAACGCAACCAGTATCAGGGCGACGGCGAACTCGCGCATCAGCAAGTTCGGCAGCGCGAGGACAGACTCAGGTGTCTCGTCCCGTTCTTCACCCGGCGCCCGGGGGATCACAACGCCGTGCGCCTTGCGTACGCGCCAGAAGTGCCAGGCCATCAATACGATCAACAGTACCGGAATGACAGTGGTGTGGAACGTATAGAAGTTGATGAGCGTCGCCGACCCAATCTCGGGCCCGCCCCGTATGACGCCCTGCAGCCACTCACCGAGCAGCGGCACATAACCGATCATCCCCGTACAGATCGTGATCGCCCAGTACGAGAGTTGATCCCAGGGCAGTAGGTAACCGGTAAAGTTAGATACGAGAACGCAGAGCAGGAGTGCCAGCCCGATCAGCCAATTGAACTGGCGCGGGCCATGGTAGCCGCTGGTGAAATAGACCCGCAACAGATGCAGAAAGACGACCGCGATGATAAAGTTGGCGCTCCAGTGATGAATGTTACGCACAAGCTTGCCGAAAAAGACTTCGTTCTCTAATGCCAGCATCGAATCGTAGGCCCGATCCGGAGACGGCTCGTAGATGAACATCAGGAGGATGCCCGTGGCGGCGAGCAGCAGGAACAGCACCAGCGACATACCGCCCAAGCCGAATGTGTGGGTGTAGCTCAGGGTCCTGGCGGGCAGGCGAACGGGACGGAAGTGCAGGATCAGGTGGTTGACGACAACCCACTTGCGTTCCCGGTCGTCCCGCGGATAGAGCGGACCGCGGAACAGCGAGCGCCAGAATCGACGCGAGAGCCCGGGCCCCCCTTCGGCTCGGCCGGTCTCCGAACCGCCTAAGCGGTTCGTAGGATCCAATCCCACAGAGGAGTGCTCACCCCGAAGTCGCGCCTCGAGTTCTGGTAGTGGTGGCGGAAATGCTTCTTCTTCAGGTAGAGCATCACACGACCACGCGGCGAGAAGTGGTGCACCGCGTAGTGGATGCTGTCGTAGCCCAAGTACCCGACCGTGAAGCCACCGAATATCGCAGGCCCCGCGCCGGAGCCGAAAGCGAGGCTGAAGACGGGGAATAAGAGCACGGCGAGCGGGATGCTCACTGAAGGTGGTAGCACCAAACGCTTGGAATCGTTGGGGTAGTCGTGATGGACCCCGTGCGCCAGGAAATAGTGTCTCTGACGGAAGCCAGTCAGCTTGGGCAAAGCCGCTTCGCCGGGCTCCAGAGCCATCACTATCTGGCGCACCTCTTCCTCCAACTCGGGGGTCGTGTGGAAGACGAAGCGGTGGACCAGGTATTCCGCCAGCGTCCAGAGCGCCAGTCCCCCGACGAAGAGGAGCGCTATCCGGAGGGGTGCGACCCCAGCCCTGTGGCTCAGGTAAAGCACGACGGCGGTGACGGGAATGAAGATCAGGTGAGGGACAATGGGGTGCACGTGCGTGAACCACTCCAGCAAATTGCCCTTGAAGATCCTCACGGACTCGTCTTTGTTCGACACGTACTTCCTGGCCATCTCGCTCCCCTCACGAGGTTGCGGTCATGGTGTTATCGGGCACGCCCGCCGGCCCAATTCGCCCGGAATGCGGTGAGGATACTAGAAGGCCGCCGCTCTGAAAAGGGGCTGTGACCGGCGTCCCAACGTCAGGAGGGGATAATGCCGGGACAGCTAAGCCGGGAGATCGTTCGACGACGGATGCTCCGCACTCGAGTTCGCCAGAGAGATGTTCCGTCATGCCATCGAGGCCGACCCCGACTACGCGCTTGCCTACGCTGGAGTTGCCAACGCCAGCGCACTCATCCACATGTACTACCCGAGCAGCGAGGGCAACCTGGAGTCAGCCGACCAGGCGAGCACCCGGGCTCTCGAGCTCGATCCCGAACTTCCAGAGGCACACGCCGCCCGCGGGTTCGCGCTCTCCATGCTGAAGCGCTTCGCTGAGGCGGAACAGAAATTCCTAACGGCGATACGCCTCGATCCGAAGCTCTACGAGGCACGCTACTTCTACGCTCGACCTTGCTTCCAGCAAGGCAAGTTGGCCGAGGCTGAGGTCCAGTACCGCCGCGCCCTCCAGGTCACCGAGAAGCACATGCAGCTCAATCCCGACGACCCCCGCGCCGCGACGATGCGGCCTGTGTCGCTCTGCCGGCTCGGACGATTGGAGGAAGGGCTGCACTGGGCCGAGCAGGCGCTGGCCATCGATCCCGAGGACGCCGGCGTGCGTTACAACGTCGCCTGTCTTTATGCGCTGGAAGGCGAGGTGGACAGGGCGATGGACTGTCTGGAGGATGCGATCCGCGTCGGTTTCGGGAACCGGGGCTGGATCGAGCAGGACCCCGACCTGGCCTCGATCCGCGAGCACCCGCGCTTCCAGCGCCTCCTCGAGCGCCTGTGAGTCGCATCGCCTAACACCTTATACCGTAGCGGGATACAGCCGGAGACTTAAAGTAGTACAGAGGGGCAGATCCCCTCAGCCCACCTCCAGCAGCCGGCGCAGCCCCGCCACCGCGACCCGGATCGCCGAGTCCTCTCCGCCCGCCAGCTCCGCCTCGCCGATCGCCTCACCGCCCACGCGGTTGACCACGCCGGTCACACAACCACCGCGCAGATTCATGGCGCTGCACATGGTGAGCAGCGTCGCCGACTCCATCTCGTAGTTCAGGACGTGAAGGCGTCGCCATTCGTCGGTCGCGCCCTGGAAGCGTCTCAGGACATAACCGCTGAACGAGTCGTGTCGTTCCTCGCCAGGGTAGAAGGTCGCCGAAGAGGCGGTGACGCCGACGTGATAGGGACAGCCGAGCTGCTCGGCGGCCTCGGCCAGCGCTCGGACCAGTTCGTGATGGGCGACCGCCGGATACTCGATGGGCGCATAGTGGGTCGAGGCTCCGTCCAGACGAACGCTCCCGCTAGTGACGATCACGTCGCCGATCTCGATGTCGGGCTGGATGGCTCCGGTCGTTCCGACACGTAGGAACGTCTTCACACCGAGGCGCGCCAGCTCTTCCACGGCGATCGATGTGGAGGGGCCGCCGATGCCGGTGGAGGTGACCAGTATCGGTCGCCCCTCGAGGCGGCCGAGAAAGGTCCGGAATTCGCGGCGCTGTGCAACTTCGCGGGCCTGAGCGTCGAAGGCGCCGGCGATCTTCTCCACGCGGGCCGGGTCGCCGGGGAGCAGAGCGTACGTCGCGCCGCCCACCGACGCTGAGTCGAGATCGAGGTGGTAGACTTTTTCCATGGTCTGACTGCGGCTCTTCGAATCCGAGCTTGAGGATCGGGCAGAGCGCTCGGGCGGTAAACTCGAGCGAGCTGTCAGCGGGCCGCGCCGATAAGCTCACCACTCCCTTGGGGGTGGGCCTTTCGCCCAGCACCTGACACCTGGGCCCGTTGGCGTCGGGACATCCGGGCGTTGGAACAGCAACCGCCCCGGGCAGACCGACCTCCCAATCAGAAGTCAGGCCACAAGATGCCAGCCGTGCCGGCGCAACGCAACACAGAAAAAACCACGCTCAATTGTCTTGTTTGAGCGACGCGACCGCCTCCACCACACGATCGATCTCGTCCGTCGTGTTGTAGATGTGGGGGCACAACCGAACCCCGCTGAACTCCCCTCCCCGCGGAGCGCCGGCAATCCCATGCTCCGTGTACAGCCTATTGTAGGCCTGGCGGAGGTCCGCGACCCGCGGATCGAAGACGACCACACCGGCCGACAGTTCCGGGTCACGGGGGGTGTGAAAGCGAGCGCCGGGCACGCGATCCTGCAGCGCGTCCTTCAAGGTTGCCGACAGCAGCCGCACTCGACCCTCTATCCGATCGACCCCGACGCTCTCGTGGAACAGCACCGCGGTTCCCATTGAGACGACGGCGGCGTCATCCCGTTGGCCGAGGGTCTCGAACTTCCGCGCCCCGGCATCCTTCGCTCCCTCCCATCCGACACCCACGTCACTCGGCCACAGCTCTGCAGCCCGTCCGTGCCGGACGAACAGCACTCCCGCTTCCTTGGGGCCGACGAACCACTTGTGAGCGCTGGCAGTGAAGAAATCGCATCCCATGTCGTGGAGGTCGAGCCTAACGGCGCCGAAGCTCTGCGCGCCGTCCACGAGGCTGAGGATCCCTCGCTCGCGGGCCATGGCGCACAGCTGTTTTGCAGGCAAGGCGACGCCCGAGACGTTGGAGAAGTGGCTGAAGGCGAGGACACGCGTGTTCGATGTGATCGCGTCGGCGAAGGGCTCGATCAGCTCTTCGGCGCTGCTGGGTACCGGAGGTGTCGCAACCCGTTTGACCGCATAACCGTATCGTTCGGCACGGACGTCCCAGGCGACGTTTGCCGTGGGATGGTTCTGATCCCAGATCACCACCTCGTCGCCGCGCCGCAAGTCCAGTCCGTTGATGACCGTATTGTTGCCTTCGCTGGTGTTGCGCGTGATGGCGATCTCGTCCACTCGCGCGCCCACGTACTCCGCCAGCGCACCACGGGCGGCCTCCCGCAGTCCGTCGAACTTGGCCCGATTGTGAAACGAGGCGTCCGCATCCACGTCACGCGTAAAACGGAACACCGCCTGCTGAACGGGATAGGGCGACGGACAGAGATTGGCCGCGTTCATCAGGATGAGCCCGTGTCTCAGCGGGAACTGCTCTTTCACCAACTGCCAGAACGCTTCGTCACCAGAATCGGCAGCGGGGCCTGAGTGGGCCTCGCGTAGCAGCGCGGCCCATCTGGTGCGGTCGTCACCCGCAGCCAGGCTCGCAGGGAAAGCGACTGCGGCGGCCGTACCGCCGAACAGCTGGCCGAGAAACCGACGTCGTGAGGAGCTAGCCATGTTGTTTTCCTCGGTCTGAGGTATCGTCAGTCGTGGCGTACGGCCTCCATTGGATCGACCGTGGCAGCTCTGCGGGCAGGCAGGTACACGGCCGAGATAGCGGCTGCGAGGAGCACCCCTATGCCGCCCAGTAAGGTCAGTGGGTCGATGGGCTCGACGCCGTAGAGCAGGCTCCGGACCAGCTCCGTCAGCGCCAGTGAGGCCGTTAGCCCCACGCCGAGCCCCAGGGCTACCGGGACCAGCGCGCGCCCGATCATCAAGCGGCCGATATCGCTCCGCTGCGCACCGATAGACATACGGATACCGATCTCTCGTGTTCTGCGGCTGACGGCCAGGCTCATGACGCTGAAGATACCGACCGCCGCCAACGCCAAGCCGAGCAACGCTAGCGCCGAGAACATCTCGGCATTCATTCGATACGTGTAGAGGAACCCCCGCACCACATCGTTGTAGGTGACGACGTTAACGATGGCGAGGTGCGGCTCGAAGTTTCGCAGCCAGCGATATAGAGACGGCACCGCGGCTCCCGGCTCCCCGGTGGTCGAGACCAGCAACGCGCTGCCCGTCGGGTAGGCGAACTGAGGATAAGGAAAGTAGGCTGTCGGTTCCGTCTCGCCGAGGAAATCTTGAGTCTTCGTGTTGCGCACGACCCCGACGATCTCGAACACACGGTCCGCCCCATCGCTCGCCGGCCACCAGAGCCGACGGCCCACCGCCCGCCCTTCAGCGAAGAAGCGACGTGCCAGCTTCTGATTGACCACGGCAACGTTCGGGGCCCCGGCCGTATCGCCGGCGACGAAGCTACGTCCTTGGGTGACCTCGATTTTCAGTGCCTCGAAGAACCCCGGTATGACCTTGGAATAGACCAGGTTGACCGGATCACTCTGCCCGTCTAATAGCAGCTCCTGCGACATATGCGGCGACAGCAGCGGGTAGTCGGCCACCGTGGCGGCGCGCGCCCATGGCTCCTCGCCGACCCGCGCTGCGACCTCGCGAAAGAACCGGTCGCGCTCGTCGACCCCCAGAGTGGTGCTACTGGTCGAGATGTGAGTCACTACCAGGCGATCGTACGAGAACCCGGGATCGACATCGCCTACCGTACCGAGCGTTCGCAACACGAGACCGGCCACCACGAGGAGCAGCACCGAGAGCGCGACCTGGACTCCCACGAGAACGTCGTGCACACCCGGAAGGCTCAGCGCCCTGAACCGACTGGGGCCGCCGATCCGCAGATCGGCGTCGCTTTTCAGCGTGTCCAGCAGGTTGCGACGCGAAGCTCGGATCGCCGGCAGGGTCCCCGCGACCAACCCGGTGATTACAGCGATCGCCAGCGCGAACGTTACGACTCGGAGATCGACCGTCGCCTCTCGGGCCACGTTGGCTCCCCAAACGCTGGGTCGTGCGAAGTACGAGCCCAAGCGCGCGCTAACCGGACCGGCCAGGGCCAGCGCGATGCCGCCCGCCAGTCCGGCGAGCAGCACGTTCTCGATGAGGACTTGTCGAAGCAGTCGGCCGGGAGACGCGCCGAGGGCCGCCCGCACCG
>JASFTI010000197.1:0-6766 GCA_050053635.1 Gemmatimonadales bacterium | reverse complement strand
TGACCACAAAAGGTTGAGCTCGGTCGCCGGCAGGGTCAGTGGGCGGCCCCTCGGAGTCGCCCGGCTCCAGTTAGGTTCAGTCGCCCGCGAGCTCGGTGGCCGGCATGGGGGCGCGGAGGCTGCGGCCCAACGCGGCGCCGAAGATCAGCAACAGGGGCGCCGTCCACAGCCCGGGGTAGTAACCCCACTCGATGAGCCCGACCATCAGGTGCCCGACGCCGGCGAGGATCTGAACGATTGCCCAGAACTTGGCAAGCTTGAGCGCCCACAGGCGGCCGTGGGCCACCGACGGGATCATCGCGGCCAGCAGCAAGAACAGGGCGAGGTTAAGGGAGACGAAGAACTCGGGCGCCAGGGAGAAGAGCGGGAAGCGCTCGTGGAAGTGAGCGACGTAGTCCTCGAAAGCGTGAAGGAATTGGGCGAGGACGAGCGCCGGGTAGAGATGGCGTCCGGCACTCAGGTGGTGAGGGCGGATGCTCAGATCTCGTGGGGCCACGCAGTATCTCCCAGCCCCTGCGGCGGTCGGCGCCGCCGACCACTTCGCCGCGAGTAGCTTCCCGCCTCGCTACGGCTGATCTTACGCTTCGCCACGAGGCCCTCCAGGACGACCTCGCTAGCAACGACCAGTCGCTCGGCCTCGGCCAGATCCGTTTCGTCGGCGGCTGCCGTACGGGCCAACTCGACGAGCCCGGGAACCGAGCCGAACCCTTTCAGGCAGGCCTCGGCACTGGAGAGCTCAGCGACCTGCAAGGCGCCGCCGGAGTCGAAGTACTCGACTATCGGCGCAGCGTCCTCCTCGACGAAGTACTGGTCGAAGGTCGCACCCGCGGCGCGCGAGATGAGATCCAGGGCTATCTTGGTGCCGCCCTCGAGCTCGCCCTCGTACTCGAGCTCCAGCTTTCCGGTGATCGACGGCAGCGAAGCGAAGATGTCGGCGACCCAGGGGACCACGCGTTCCTCTCGGTTGCTGATCGCCCGGCGCTCGGCGTTCGATACGACGCTCTCCAGTACGGTAATCGGCAAACGCTGCGATACGCCCGACCGTCGATCGACCCGCTGGTCGTCGCGCGCTTCGAACGCGATGCGCTCGACGATTTCCCGGATCATCCCAGGGACACGCACGGGACGGCCGACCCGCTCGGTCCACGCCTCTTGCTCGGTAATGGCGACACCGTGGTCGAGGTCGCTCGGATAGTGCGTCATGATCTCGGCGCCGATCCGGTCCTTGAGCGGTGTTATGATCTTGCCACGCGCCGTGTAGTCTTCCGGGTTCGCGGTGAACACGAGCTGCACGTCGAGAGCGAGCCGGACCGGATAGCCCTTTATCTGGACATCGCCCTCCTGCATGATGTTGAAGAGCCCGACCTGTATCTTGCCCGCCAGGTCGGGCAATTCGTTGACCGCGAAAATCCCGCGGTTGGCGCGCGGCAAGAGACCGTAGTGTATAGTCAGCTCGTCGGAGAGCACGTGGCCGCCGCGCGCGGCCCGGATGGGATCGACATCGCCGATGATGTCGGCGATCGTCACGTCCGGCGTCGCCAACTTCTCGACATAGCGCTGCTCCCGCCCGATCCAGTCGATCGGCGTCGATTCGCCCAGCTCCTCGAGCTTCAAGCGACCGTACTTGCTGATCGGATGGAACGGGTCGTCGTTTACTTCCGAGCCGGCGATGATCGGTAATTGCTCATCGAGGAGACCGACCAGTTGGCGCAGTATCCTGCTCTTTGCCTGCCCGCGCAGACCCAATAGGATGAAGTTGTGCCGCGACAGGATGGCGTTGACCAGCTGGGGGATGACGGTGTCCCCGTATCCGACGATCCTCGGAAAGAGCCCCTCGCCGGACTCGAGCTTGGCGACGAGGTTCGCCCGCATCTCGTCCTTGACGGAGCGGGCGACGTAGCCCGAGCTCCTCAGCTCGCCGATCGTTCGCGGTCGCGTTTCAGGCATACGATCTCAATTGGTACGCGATCCACCGGGTGTGGGCAAGGCGGTTGCCAGCGTCGGCTCCCGGCTCGCCTGCGCCGGCGACGGAGCTTTGATCATGAAAAGAACCGCGACGCTCGCCGCAAGACCCATCAGCGCCGCGCACAGCACGAACGGCGCCGCTGCACTCCAGGTTCCAAACACCCAGCCGGCCCAGATGGCGCCGAGCATGCGGCCAAGCGACGAGAGCGACTGCATGACCCCCAGGACGGAGCCCTGCATCTCGAGCTCGGTGTACTGCGAGGCCAGGCTGTTGAGTGTGGGCCAGTTGAGACTGGTACCGAAGGCAATGAGTGCGAGAGTACCCAGGAGAATCACCAGGGCCCCCGACAAAGGCAAGAGCAGGTAAGCGGCGACGAGGGTGCTCGTGCCCGTCACCAACAGTCGCCGTTCTCCGAACCTGCGCACCAACGGACCCAGCAGTCGGCCCTGCATGACGGCCATAACCAGCCCCAGGTAGGCCATCAGGTAACCTGCGTGCCGCGCGTCGTAGCTCAGCTCGACACCGAGCCAGAGCGGGAAGACGGTGGTGAATGCCGCAAAGACGAAGGTGGCGATGACGAAGATCGTCATGAGGGTCCCGATGGCCGGGGACCGAGCGAAGTGCAAGGCCAATCTGAGGCGTCCGAGGAGCCCTGCCGAGAAGCGCGCGGCGGCTCTGGCCCGGAGCTCTGGACTCAGCGACTCGGGCAGGTGGAAGACAGCGGCACCGGCGTTGGCAAAGCAGAGGGCTGCGGCGAAGAACCCCGGGACGGCGTAGCCGAACTGGCTCAGCGCGCCGCCGATCGCGGGTCCGGCGATAAAGCCGAGGCCGAAGGCGGCGCCGACCAGACCCATTCCGCGCGTACGATTCTCCAGGTCGGTGCTGTCCGCTATGTAGGCCTGAGAGACGGGCACGTTGGCCCCCGCCATGCCCGCCATCACGCGCGATGCAAACAGCCAAGCAACACTGCCCGCCAGCGCGAAGATCAGGTAGGAAATCCCCGACCCGACGAGGCCCAACAGCAGGATCGGTCTACGGCCCACGCGATCCGATACGCGCCCCCACAGCGGCCCGAAGATGAATTGCATCGCCGGGTGCGCCGCCACGATGAGACCGATGACGGACGGCGAGGCGCCGAACTCCTGGGCGTAGAACGGTAACAGGGGCAGGACAATGCCGAACCCGATGAGATCGACGAAGATCGTGAGAAAGATGATCGTAAGCCGAGACAACCGCCGATTCCGCCTCCCATACGAACTGCCTCGATGCCTCCCGGCCGCCGCTCCTACCTCGAAGATGCCGGTCACGGGAGACCACTGACGGCGGCTGAGTCTAGCAGAGGTCGGGGTCTTTGTCGAGGTTGGGCACGAGGCAGGGAGCGGGTCGTCTCGCTCCAACCTCTCTGCACCGCCTGAACACGAGTCGGGAGGAGCCGGGGGACCGACGCGCGGAGCTGGTTCTAGCGACCCGGCTCAGATCACTACGTAAAGTCTGCGGTTGGGCAGCGTGATGGCCTCGCGGGATACACCGGCCTCGATTGCCAGGTCGGCCGGAGCGCGCGGTCCCCCGGCTCCGACCCACTGGTCCGGCACGCTCGGCTCCCAGTAGTTTGCTGAGACACCGAGCCCGCACTACCGATCGATAGACAGGACGCGCGAAGATGGCTGGGAATCCGTACGTACTGGCAGAGACGACCTGGAAGTCTATCCGCGAGACCGACTACGAGGTCGCCGTTCTTCCCTGGGGCGCCACCGAGGCCCACAACCTGCACCTGCCCTACGGCACGGATACTCTGGAGACGGAACGGATAGCCAGCGAGTCGGCGCGCCGGGCCTGGAACGAGGGCGCGAAAGTCATCGTGCTCCCCACCGTACCGGTCGGCGTCAACACCCAGCAACTCGACATCAAGCTCACGCTGAACCTCAACCCGAGCACCCAAGCGCTGATTCTGGACGATCTGGTGCAGGGCCTCGAAGCTCAGGGCGTGCGGAAGCTGGTCATCCTGAATGGGCACGGGGGTAACGATTTCCGCCAGATGATTCGCGAGCTGCAGGTCGACCTCGAGCTCTTTCTCTGCACGCTGAACTGGTACGAGGTCGTACCGACCGACGAGTATTTCGAGGCAGCGGGCGACCACGCCGGGGAGATGGAGACGAGTTTGATGCTGTACCTGGCTCCCGACCTCGTGCTACCGCTGTCCGAGGCGGGAAGCGGACCGGCCAAGCAGTTCCGCATCGCGGGCTTGAGGGAGCGCTGGGCCTGGGCGCCGAGAAAGTGGAGCGAGATCACGTCCGACACGGGCGTCGGGGACCCGTCGCGGGCCACGACCGAGAAGGGTCGGCGCTTCTTCGACGCCGTAACGCAGAAGATCGCCGGCTTCTTGGTGGAGCTGGCGGACGCGGATCTCTCCGAGCTCTACGAGTTCTAATCCTGCCGATCTACTGACGAGTAGCGGTCCTCTTCCAACCTCGCGCGCCCCTCGTCGACGAGCTTCGCCAGGTGGGCGCGCACCGATCCCTCGGCAGCGGCGGACAGTCGGGGGTCCAGCTCCTCGTAGACCTGCACCCTGATTTCGGCGGGCGAACCGGCGCCGGCCGCCAGTGCCGCGAGCACCTGACGCTCGCGCTGCCGGCGATGCTCGATGTACTCGTCGAGCACCGCGGCCGGCTCGTCGATCTCGGGGCCATGACCGGGATAGATGATCGACAGTTCGAGACCGGCCAGCCGTTCCAGCGTCGACATGTAGGCCGCCATGTCGCCCTCCGGCGGCGCGATCATCGAGGTCCCCTCGCCGAGGACGACGTCGCCGGTGAACAGGGCACGCGCTTCCGGCCAGTGGAAGCAGACGTGGTCGGCGCAGTGGCCGGGCGCGTGGACGACCTCGAGCCGGCCACCGCCGAAGCTCAGGGTCGAGCCGGGGGCGAGCGGCAGGTCGGGTGGGTCGAGCGCCGCCCGTTCGGCGGACTCCGGCGTCGCCGCCAGCGGTGCGGCCAGCCGCAAGATCAGGTCCGCGGCGCCCGCCGCATGATCCGCATGGTGGTGAGTGAGACAGAGGGCGGCGACCGGTAACGTGCCCAGCGTGACCTCGACGGCGTCGAGGTGGTTCGCCAGGTCGGGACCCGGGTCGATCACGACGCAGGGCGCCGGTCCCACGATGTAGGTGCGGGTGCCGTCGAGGGTCAGCGGTCCCGCGTTCGCCGCGACGACCGTCTTCACCCAACCGCCTGCCCGATCAGCCATCGCCTTCGCGTTCATCGTAGCGCGGCTCGCCGGGCATGACCGGTATCACCTCGCCGTCGACGCGCCGCAGCCGCGGCAGGATGGCTTGCACCGCGACGCCGCGAAAGCGCGCGCGCCACTCGGCTACGCTCGTACCTTCCTCGAGCCAGCTCAACGTGCGGGCGGTGGGGAACAGCATGCGGAAGTCGTAGTCGAAGTAGCGCTCCAACGCTTTCGCGGGTGTCATCCAGACGTGCTCGACCAGCTCACCCAGCTCAGCGCTGACCCGTGTGTCCGGCGGCGCCGCGGCCAGAAAGAAGCGGGCATCGTAACGGCGGGACAGCGACTCGGGTGTGACCCAGCGCGCGCAGAGCAAAAGCCGATCGCCGGCCAGGCGCAGGCCAAGTCCGCTCACGATATCGAGGAAAAGCTTGCGTCCGGCGACCAGCGCCTGCCGCTCACGTGCCAGCGCATCGTGACCGGGTAGCGCGCCGGAAGCCAGCATTACACCCGTCTCCTCGAACAGCTCGCGCAGCGCCGCCACCACGAAGCTGCGCGCCGAGGGCCCGTCCGGGTCGGCGGCACCTTCCACCGCGTCGGCGGGCGGCTCGTTATACCAGTCCTCCCAAGCGGCGTCGGCGTCGGCGGCGTCCAGCGTGCCACCCGGGAAGACGTAGGCGCCGGCGGCGAATCCCACGTCGACGCGGCGGCGGACGAGGAGTACCTCGGGTCCGCCCTCAGAGTCGCGCGCCAGGATGACGCCGGCGGCGGCCCGCGGTTTCGGGGGCACTCGCTCCGCGCCCATCGCCTCGGCGGCGAGGAGCTCTTCCGTTTCCATGCGATAGCGGCGGCTCATCGGGCGAGTTCCTCCCGAAGGAAGTCGCGCAGCTCCGCGAACAGACGCTCCGGCTGCTCCACATACGACAGATGCCCACTCTCTTCCAGCACCACCAGTCGTGCCTCCGGCATCAGCTCGGCCAGCTCCTCGACCCACTCCATCGGTATCGGATCGTGGCGCCCGTGAAGGATCAGCGTCGGTACCTGCAATGTCGCCAACCGGCGCCGCAGTTCCGGGCCGTAGCCCTTGAGGCTGGCCCAGGTCGCCTGGCGCGCTTGCTCCTGCACAACGAACGGCGTTACATCGCGGGCCTCGCGCGGGTCCCTGAAGTACCCGGCAACGCTCAGAACGAAGCGGCGCTGCCAGTACGCTGCGGAATCTTGCGCCTCGAGCCCGGAAGCGTCGAGCTCGGCGCGCATCCGCTTCACCTCGGCGGAGCGCGTGCGCCGGCCGAACTCCTCCTGGAAACGGCGATGGTAGTCACCCCACGCCGTTGCCGGCGCGACGAGGGGCAGGGCCCGGACTCGGTCCGGGTACTGGCTCGCGTAGAGCAGAGCGAGCAGTCCGCCCCAGGAGTAGCCCAGCAGGGTCAGCCGTTGGAATCCCCATTCGCTGCGCAGCGACTCGAGGTCGGCCACGTGATCGCGCCAGCCGATCTCGCGCGGACACTCCACAGATGAGCGGCCGCCCCCACGCTGGTCATAGAAGTAGATGCGAAACTCATCGGCCAGCTGGCTGAAAGT
>JASFTI010000196.1:0-6792 GCA_050053635.1 Gemmatimonadales bacterium | reverse complement strand
TCGGGCGCGGCGATGGGCCGACGGGGGTCCACCTTGGGCCTCGCTTCATGTCGCCCGGCACTCAACGCCCGCTTGCAAGGAAGCGGGTGCCGTGAGTCTGATCCCGCCAGGTGGCACGCATCGTTGAGTGCCGGACTCCAAATGTCCGCTCGCGGCCCATCACCGCGCCCTCCCTCTCACGGTCTGCAGGTCGCCGCTAGGATCCGCCGGCTGACGCCCGCCTTCAGGTGCCCCAGCGCGCGTGGTAGCCTCTGACGTCGACGTGGACGAAGGGTCCGTGGCTGGAGGTCTTGCGATAGCGGCCGAGCCCACCGATGAAGCGGGCGTACCACGGCTGCCCGTACATGGCATCGATGATATCGTAGAGCACCGCGGCGTCCCGGTAATTAATGGCACCGTCCTGGTTGAGGTCGTCCATGTTGCCGTCGCGCGGGCTCTCATCGATGTAGATGTCCGCCGCGCCGCCCCAGACGTGACGACTGTACCTGACGTTGCCGATCGCCCGGTTGTAGTAGGGCGTGCGGTAACCGCTCAGCACGGCGAACGTCTGGGCCCGGTAGCCACGTCGGTTCACCTCCTCGAGGATCGCCTCGAGTTTCAGCAGCAACCGCTCACGCAGCACGATATACTTCGGCCAGCCGCTTTCCTGCTTGCAGAGGAACTGCTCGAGCCGGAAGTGCGGTGACACCAACGTCTGTGCATTCTCGGCCGTCACCTCGACGAAGCCGCGCGGCAGGTCGTAGATCGCCAGCTGCCGGTAACGGATCGGCGGGTAGGTCCCGATTCGGTAGCCGTTAAGGTATTCGCCATCGAGCGCGTCGTACGGGACCATGACGAAGACGTTGAGCGTGATCGAGTCGGGCGGATTCTGCCGCGACACGACGATCGGGTAGAGGCCCGGCGCGTCCGGCGCACGCCAGCGCCATTCGCCCGGCCCGAGATCGACGAGCTGACCGGAGGTCGAGCGTATGGCGAAGCTTGTGTGTGAGCTCGTCGCCGCTACCTGCAGCGTGAACTCCTCTTGCGGGAGGACCAAGGCTGCCATCGTTCGGTAGGGCGACTCTTCTTCCTTGAAGCGGAGGGCGAAACCTGCCCTGTCGGGGGCGAACTCGTCCTGCGGGTTCGCAATACCGGAGTCGCCGCCCGAATCGGAGGAGGCCAGGATGATAGCTAGTAGCGCCATCGCGAGTGGCGTCGTGGGGCTCAAGTCCGGTCTTCTCCTCTCACGTTCGCTCGGGGGCGGCCGCTGCGACCTCGTTACTAAGGCGACGGCGGGTTTTCATTCAGCGCCGCGTACAGACCAGAGTCGCGATCGTAGACATCTCGGCGGAACTGGATGGAGCCATCATCGTCGCTCCAGGCTGTCCAATAAAGCAGATGTACGGGTATCGGCTGGGGCAGGCGAACGGTCTCCTCGCTGCCGGTCGCGATCGCCGCCATGATCCTGTCACGCGTCCAGCTCGGGTCGCCGGCCAGCACGTACTCGGCTAGCTCGATGGGTTTCTCGATGCGAATGCAGCCGGAGCTGAAGTCGCGAGCCGACCTCTCGAACAAGGTGCGCGTCGGCGTGTCGTGCAGGTAGACGTTGAACCGGTTGGGGAACATGAACTTGACGCGGCCGAGCGCGTTGGCCGGCCCGGGGTCCTGGCGGAAGCTGAAGGCGAAGTTCTCGGCGGTCACCTGCGCCCAGCCGACGGTGGTCGGGTCGACCTCCTCCAGGCCACCACGCTCGCTCGTTCGGAACACCCTCATCCGCTGGCGCGCCAGATAGCTGGTATCGCTCTTGATCTGGGGCAGGATGTCCTGGACGGCGAGGTTGCGCGGGACGTGCCAGTATGGGTTGAAGACCAGATAGGTCATCAGGTCGCTGAACACCGGCGTCCGCCGGTACGGCCTGCCCGCCACGATGCGCATCGTCAGCAGTGTGCGGCCCGCCTCGACGACGTCGAGCTCGAAGTTCGCGATGTTGACGATGAGGTACCGATCGCCGAGCTCCTGCGGCAGCCAGCGCCAGCGCTCGAGGTTGAGCTCGATCTGGCGAACCCGTTCCTCGGCTGGAACGTTGAGCGCCGCCAGCGTGGCCGGACCGACCGCGCCGTCGACGTCGAGGCCGTGTCGATCCTGGAAGCGGCGGACCGCGTCCTCGAGATCGGTGTCAAACAGCGCGCCCTCCGCGGAGACGGCGGGATCGGTGACAGCGAGTCGCCGGCGAAGGGCCCTGACGCGGGGGCCCTGCTCCCCGCTCGCTAATTGCGATCCCTCGGGGACTGTCGGCCAACCGCCTGCGGCGGCGATAGCGCGGTAGCGGGCGAGGGCGTCGCGCAGGCGATGGTAACCCTGGTGTTTGGGCAGCAGCTCGCGCAGCGACTCGACGATCCGACCCGACTCGACGGCCTCAGCGAGTACGGCCGCGACATCGCGCTCGCGGCGGCTGGCGATCCATTGTGCGTCGATTGTCTCCGGATTGACGCGACCGGAGAGCAGGTGTGAGGCGTAGATCAGGAAGGCGTCGCTCAACAGCAGGTCGAGATCGACCAGCGCCGTCACCGTCCAGGGCCGTCCCCCTCGGCGGGCGGCCCCGTCTCTCAACAGACTCTCGATCGCCGCCAGGTGGTAATCCGCCGGTCGCAGTCCCTCGATTTCGGCGTCGCGAACGGCTCTCAGCAGCGCCGGCGCCGTCGGGCGGGGACCGCCGTCGTCGCTCCAGGCCGGCCGGTAGGTGCGGCGCTCGTAGAATGTGGGGAGCGCTTGGACTGCGTAGATGCGCCGGCCGCGGACCTCGAGGTCCAGTGGAGTGCCGGCCGACTCGATGTGGTTGCGCAGCGCCTCCTGGACCGCGTCGGCGAGCCCCTGGGCGCGGCCGTCGGTCGCGAGTAGCGAGTGCACGATAGCAAGGGTGAGAGTCACCAGGCTGGCCGTCGTCCCTACGTTTCTCGGCGCACGCATAGCCTGCAATATCCAAGGTAACGGTCTGGCACTCAAGAGGATGCAGCCTGGGCCGGTACCTGGAGCCTTGAAGCGTCGACTGGCGGCGGGGCTGGCGTGCGGGCCGGCCGCTCGCCAAACTATCCTCCGGCGCCGAGATCTTCGCAAAACCGAGAACGATAGGAGACGAAGGATGCGACGCGTTCTACCGATCTTCGTCCTGTTCTGCACGCCGGCGGCGTACGCGCAGCAGGACGCGCGGCTCGTCGTGCCGTACGAGCGGTTCGTGCTCCCCAACGGGCTCAACGTGATCCTGCACGAGGACCATACGACGCCGACGGTGAGCGTGAACGTCTACTATCACGTGGGCTCGGGACGCGAGAAGCCGGGCCGCACCGGGTTCGCCCACTTGTTCGAGCACATCATGTTCGAGGGCTCGGGGCACGTGCCCGAGGGCGCTTTCGACAACTGGTTGGAGGCGGCGGGCGGCAACAACAACGGCTCGACTAACCCGGACCGCACCAACTACTGGGAGGACATCCCCAGCAACGCGCTGGAGCTGGCGCTCTTCCTTGAGTCGGACCGGATGGGCTACCTGCTCGACGCCATGTCGCCGGAGAAGGTTGACGGGCAGCGCGACGTGGTGAAAAACGAGCGGCGCCAGTCGTACGAGAACCGGCCGTACGGTATGGCCTCGCTGATCATCCGCGAGAACATGTACCCGCCGGAGCATCCGTACCACTGGCCGACGATCGGATCGCAGGAGGATTTGTCGGCGGCCAGCTACGCGGACGTGGTCGAGTTCTTCTCGACCTACTACAGCCCCAGCAACGCCAGCCTCTCGATCGCCGGCGACATCGACATCGCCGAGACGTGGGCGCTGGTGGAGAAGTGGTTCGCCGATGTGCCTGCGGGCCCCGCGGTACCGCCGGCCGACGCGATCGTCGCCTACTTGACGGAGGAGAAGCGGCTGGTCCACGAGGACCGCGTCTCGCTGCCGCGCCTCTACATGTCGTGGCACTCGCCGGCGTACTTCACGCCCGGCGACGCCGAGCTGGACGTGCTGGGCGACGTGCTGGCTGGCGGCAAGACGTCGCGGCTGTACCAGCGGCTGGTCTACGAGCTGCAGATAGCCCAGAACGTCTCCGCCTACCAGGGCTCCGGCGAGTTGGGCTCGGGCTTCGGGATCGTTGCGACGGCGCGGGCCGGGCACGATCTGGACGAGCTGGAGCGGGTGATCCAGGAGGAGATCGACCGAATCAAGGCGGAGCCGCCGAGCGATCGCGAGGTGCAACGGGTGCTCAACCAGCTCGAGGCCAGCCGCCTGGATGGGCTGGAGCGGATCGGCGGGTTCGGCGGCAAGGCCGACCGGCTGAACGCGTTCTATATCTATACGGGTAACCCGGACTACTTCAACGAGGATCTGGCGCGCTACATGGCGCTTGACCCCGCCGACATCCAAGCCGCGGCGCAGACGTGGTTGCGGGATGACGGGCGGGTGGTGTTGAGCGTGGTACCGGAGGGCCAGACGGAGTTGGCCTCTGACGGGGCCGGGCCGAAGACCGATTGAGCCGTCACAGAGAGCTACGAAGGAGAAACGACGTCATGCGAAGATACAACGGCATAAATAGGACGTCCGCGGCGGCCGTCGGTTTGACCCTGGTCCTGATGACCGCTACCACGACGCAGGCGCAGGTGCCCGACCGCAGCGCGCCGCCGGAGCTGGGGCCGCCACCCGCACTGGTGCTGCCGGAGATCCAGCGGGCCGCGCTGTCGAACGGCGCACGGGTGATCATGCTGGAGAAGCACAACGTGCCGCTGGTACAGGTGAACCTGGTCGTGGGAACCGGTTACGCGTCCGACCCGCAGGCGATGATCGGGCTGGCCAGCATGGCGGCCGACATGATGGACGAGGGCGCGGGCGGCCGCGATGCGCTGCAGTTGGCCGACGAGATCGAGTTTCTGGGGGCGCGACTGTACGTTGGGGCCGGCGGCCACCAGACGGTAATGGGGCTGCACACGCCGCTCAGCCGGCTGGACGCGGCGCTGGAACTGATGGCCGCCGTGGCGCTGAGGCCCGACTTCTTGAGTGAAGAGCTGGAGCGCAAGCGGCTGGAGCGGCTGAACCAGATGCTGCAGGCGCGTGACGAGCCGCGGGCCATCGCCTCGGTGATCTTCGACCGGGCGCTGTACCCTGATCACCCGTATGGTCACCCGGCGATCGGCTACCCGGACGTGGTGCGGGCGATGACAGTGGGGGATCTGGAGCGCTGGCACGAGACGTACTTCCGACCCAACAACGCGTTCTTCGTTGTGGTGGGCGACGTGACGATGAACGAGATAAAGCCGAAGCTGGAGGCGCTGTTCGGCGACTGGCGGCGCGGTCGCATTCCGTCGATCGACTGGCCGGAGGCGGAACAGGTGACGAACCGCACGGTCTATCTGGTCGATAAGCCGGGGGCGGCGCAGTCGGAGATCCGCATCGGCCGCATCGGTGTGCCACGGCTGACCGACGACTACTACGCGCTGGTCGTGATGAACACGATCCTCGGTGGTTCGTTCACCTCGCGGCTCAACCAGAACCTGCGCGAGGAGCACGGCTTTACTTACGGCGCCCGTTCGTATTTCGACTTCGCGCAGCTGGCCGGACCCTTCCAGGCCAGCTCGGCCGTGCAGACGGCGGTGACCGACGCGGCGCTCACCGAGTTCATGAAGGAGTTGAACGGGATACTCGAGCCGGTGCCCGAGGAGGAGCTGGAGCGGGCGAAGAATTTCGTGGCACTCCGTTTTCCCAGCCGCTTCCAGACCGTGGCCGGGATCGCCGGGCAGCTAACCGAGCTCGAGCTGTACGACCTGCCGGACGACTACTTCAACGAGTTCGTGGAGCGGATCCTGGACGTGACGCAGGCGGATGTGCAGCGCGTGGCGCGAAACTACATCGTGCCCGACCAGATGGCGGTCATCGTGGTGGGCGATCGCGTGACGATCGAGGAAGGCATCCGGGCGCTCGACCTGGGCCCGATCGAGAACCTGACCATCGAAGACGTGCTGGGGCCGGCGCCGCAGATCGGCGGCACGCGGTAGAACGTGAGTTGGGGGCGGGGCGTCGCGGCATTCCCGCCGCTGCCCCGGCCCCTGTTACTGCTTGATCAACTCGTATAGTCGCACGTACTCCACATCGAGTTCATCGCGCCAGACGCCGAGGACGAAGTCGCTGCCGATCTGCTGTACGCGGCCGCCGGTCGGTGTCTCGACGGTGCCGAGAAAACGACCCTCGGAGTCGAAGACGCTCCATGTCCCTTCGTCGTCCCGCTCCCGGGTGTAGTCGGCGACCCAGAGATTGCCCTCGGAGTCGACGAGCAGCCGGCCGTAGGCGGGCTTGGTCTCGGGCAGCGTCATCTGCGAGTAGAGCCGCTGCCAGATCGGGGGCATCCGCTCTTGGCGTTCCTCGAGGTTCCGGTGGAACTCCTCGACCTCGTCCGCCGTCACCGGCGCGTTGGGGACGGGCCTGCGGATGAATCGCTGGAGCGTGCCGTCGGACCCCCGGACCTCGATCTCGTAGACGTCGCTCGAGCCGTAGTACAAAAGCTCGCCGGCGGCGAGCATGTAGGCGCGGAGACCGTAGGGTGCGCTGGTGCCCTAGCTGAAGTCCTCGGTGCGCCCGAAGTAGCTCTCGTCGCCCGGGAACCAGCCCAGCGAATCGAGCGGCTCGCCGTCCAGCGAGTAGCGCAGGAAGAGTGAGGTGTCGCGGTTAAAGCCGGCGCTGAGCTCGGCGTCGGGCGGCGACCGGCGTACCAATAGGAAGTGGGGCGCCAGCACGCCTTCCGGGAATGGGAACCCGCCGTCGGCCGTTTCCCGAACGCGGAA
>JASFTI010000195.1:0-6797 GCA_050053635.1 Gemmatimonadales bacterium | reverse complement strand
GGTGTCTGGGCGCGCGCCGGCGTCTGAAGCGCGAGCCCAAGCGCCGAGACAAGAATTATCGCGCGGGTGTATCGGGTCATCTCGCGGCTCCTCTTCGCTCGCGCCGTCCTACTGTTTCACCCAGCTGACCTTGAAGTCCGCCGTCACCAGGTCGACCAGAGCGTAGACCAGCTCGCCGTAGGCGTGCTCGGGGTCGTCCGCATCGAAGGTGGGTCTGCCGCCGATGAGGCTCACCTGGCCGACGCGTTGGGTCACGCTGGCCGAGCGGCTCCAGAGCGAGGCGCCGCTCGCCGTCTCAACCATCTGGACGGTGAGCGTGGCGTCGACGTCGGCGGCGGCGCCCAGGTTCCTGAGGTCGCCGCTGATCGAGACCGTCGGCCGGATGTCCGAGACCTCCAGCTCGCCGACAAAGACCGTGGCGACGTTGTGCTCGGCGCCCAGCGCCATGAACGCGGCGCGATCCAATCGCTCGGCCTCCACCTGGCGGAGCGCTTCCTCCTCGGTCCCCAGCTCGACGATCCGCACCAGGCCCTGATCGATCCGGACCTCTTCCATGAACCTCGTGGTGGCCAGCTCGCCCAACTTGCCTTCGTTCGACGAGGCGAACTCGATGATCGCCAGGACCTCGTGCTGCTGTAGATCGATCCGCGGTGGGACCATGACCTTCTTCCCACCGCAACCCGGGGTGGCGACGATTGTCAACGCTACACACGATATCAGCAGTCGTCTCATCTTGGCGCTCCTCTTTTGCAGCGTAGAGAAAGCTTACAGGGAAGGGAACCGGAGGAGGAGAAAAGATAGCCGGCGCGCGACCTCCGGGCCAGGCCGCGCGTCTTTCCACTACTCGGCGCGCAACGCGTCCATCGGATCGACGGCCGCCGCGCGGCGCGCCGGCAGGTAGCTGGCCAGCAGCGCCACCGCCGTCAGACTCACGGCGACTATCGCATAGGTGAGCGGGTCGAGCGGGCTCACCCCGAAGAGCAGTCCCGTCATCAAGCGCGTCAGCCCGTAGGCGGCGGCGAGACCCAGCGCCACGCCGATGACGGCCAGCAGCAGCCCCTGCCGGAGGACCATCCCGGTCACCGTCGACGATCCAGCGCCCAGTGCGATGCGGACCCCGATCTCGCGCGTCCGCTGGCTCACCACATACGAGATCACGCCGTAGACCCCGACCGTGGCGAGCAGCAGGGCGACGGCGGCGGCGATGCCCAGCATCACCAATGTGAACGACGTACGGGCCATATGACCCCGGAGAATCTCGTCCAGTGTGCGGACGAAGGTGAGCGGCCGGTCGGGCAGGATCGACCAGACGACCTGTTTGATCTCGCGTAGGAAGGGGGCGTTCCCGACCCGCGGGCTACGGATCGCGTACAACATGGTCCGTTGCACGAAGGGGGCGTCGCCGCGGGTCTCCGGCCAGAAATCCTCCAGCAACATCGGCCAGTAGATGGTCGCCACGGGATCCTGCGTGACGCCGTCGTCCCGGACGTCGCCGACCACGCCGATGATCTCCCGCCAGTTGCCCGGCGCCAGTCCTGTTCCAATCCGCTTGCCGATGGCGTCGGCCGGGTCGCTCCAGTACTCGCGAGCGAAGTTCTCCGTGACCAGGAGTACCCGGGCTCGGTTGCGGATGTCCGCCCAGCTGAGCGTGCGCCCGGCGATTATGGGGTTACCCATCGTCGCGAAGTATCCGGCGCCGATATACTTGAAGCGGCGAGTCGGCGGCAGCCGACCTTCGGGGAGCGGGAAGTCCTCGACGAAGATGGGATCGTAGCCGGCCCTGCCGTCCATGGTGACGGAACTGGAGAGTCCGACCGAGGTCACGCCCGGCGCCTCCGCCACCCGGCGCGCGATGAGCTCGTAGGTACCCACGACCTCGTCAGGGCTCTGCGCCGCCGAGCTTGGAACCGAGACGGCCAGGACGAGAATCTCCTCCGGATTCCGGAACCCCGGGTTCGCTCGGCGGATCTCCTGGAAGCTCCGGATCATCAGGCCCGACCCGATGAGCAGCACCAGCGCCAGCGCCATCTGTCCGACCACCAGCGCGTTTCGGGTCCGGTAGCGTTCGCGGCCGGCGCCCGACCCGCGTCCGCCCTCCTTGAGCGCGCCCACTAGATCCACCTGCCCCCAGCGGCGGACGGGGAAAAGCCCGAAGAAGACGCCGGAGAATATCGAGATGCCCAGGGTGAAGAGGAGGACCACCGGATCGAGGGCGACCTCTTCGAGGCGCGGCAGATCGGCGGGCGCGATGGCCACCAGCAGCCGCAGTCCCCCGTGGGCCAGGCCCAGACCGATGGCGCCGCCCAGCAGCCCCAGCAGCACGCTCTCTACCAGATACTGCCCCGTGACCTGGCGACGCTTCGCTCCCATGGCGGCCCGCACCGCCAGCTCCCGCTCGCGCGCCTCGGCCCGCACCAGGAACAGGTTGGCCACGTTGGCGCAGGCGATGAGCAGGATGATGCCCACCGTGCCCAGCAGCACCCAGAGCACGTCACCCACGTCGCCAACGACTGTTTCTTTCAACGGCCGCAGCAGCGGCGCCGCCTGCGCCTCCTCCAGGAACTCCAGGGTCAGACCGCCGGGGAACTTCTCCACCGCCACCGGCAGCAGCCGGGCGAGGTCGGCCGTCGCCGCCTCGATCGTCACTCCTTCTCTCAGTCGGGCGATGCTCGAGTATCCGAAGTCGGCTACTTTGAGCTCGGCGCGATCGAAGCGGTAGGGGAGATACACCGCGGGATCGCCTAGCGGGAATCGGAAACCCTGCGGCAGGACACCGATGATCTCCCGGACCCGTCCGTTGATGTTCAGCGTACGGCCGATAGTCGCCGGATCCCCGCCGAACTGAGTCTGCCAGTAGCCGTAACTGAGGATCACGGTGTAGGGGGTGCCCGGCGTCGTGTTCTCGACGCTGAAGGACCGGCCCAGCAGCGGCCGGACGCCCAGCGTCGGAAGCGTTCCCGCCGTCATGAACATCGCCGGAATGCGCACCGGTTCGCCCAGTCCGAGCACCGTGACGCCGGAAGCTCGGTACAGCCCGATCGACTCGATGAGCCGGGCCTCGTCCTCGTAGGTGAAGTGGACCGCCGGCGACTGCGGCAGCATCTCCTCACCGCTGCCTGGAGCCGACGCGTACACCGCCACCAGTCGCTCCGAGTCGGGGTAGGGCAGGGGATCGAGCAGAATCCCCTTCACCAGGCTGAAGATCGCCGTGTTCGCCCCGATGCCGATCCCCAGGGTCAGGACGACCACCGCGCCGAATAGCGGCGCCCGGCGCAGGCGGCGAAGCGCGAGCCGCAGGTCGCGCAGGATGTCAGCGACCGAGATCCAGCGGCCGCCCCGCCCGCGGATGGCGTACTCCCTCTCCTCGACGCGTCGCTCGATCCGCGGCCCTCCAGGGAATCGCTTCGAGCTTTGCACCTCCCGAGCCAGAGCGCTCCAGTCGCCCATCAGCGCCAACGCCTCGGCCTCGGCCTCCGCTTCCCCGGCGCCCCGCGCCCGCGCCTCACCGTAACGCTCCGCCAGCTGACCGGCGATCTCTTCGACGACCTCCGCCTCTTGCTCCCTATCCAGCCCGGGTAGCTCCAGACACTCCCGCACGTATCGCTTCCAGTCACGCATGGCTCGGCTCCACTACCAGGTTCACCGCTTTGGTGAATTCCTTCCACGTCTTTCTCTGCGCCGCCAGCGCCCCCACGCCCCTCTTCGTCAGCCGGTAGAACCGCCGGCGCCGCTCGCCCGGCTTCTCCACCCAACGACCCGCGATCCAACCCCGCCCCTCCATCCGGCAGAGGATCGGGTAGAGCGAGGAGATCTGGAACTTCAGACGGCCCCCCGAGCGCTCCTCGATCAGCTTGCCGATCTCGTAGCCGTGTCGCGGCCGGTCCTCGAGCAGCGAGAGTAGTAGCAGCTCGACGCTTCCCTTCTTCAGTGCGGGGCTGAACAAAGCGGCCTCCATATATAGGTTGCAGACATGTTGCATTGCAACATATAACCGGGCCCGGGGAGAGTCCAGCCTCAGATCAAAGCATCACTCGAAACTGGACCGACGATGCCGTCGTACGTTTAGATAGCCGTACGCGCCTGCCGGTTGCCGCCGGCCGCGAGCACGCGTGGTCGAGTGACCCGCAGCGTCGTGGCGGCGCACGGGAGGAATTCGGCCATGGAGAGCATTCTGCGCGACATCCGCTACGCCGTCCGTATTCTGAGGCGATCGCCCGGGTTCACGATCCTCGCCGCGTTCACGGTGGCTTTGGGCATCGGGGCGACGAGCACGATCTTCAGCGTCGTCGATTCGGTGCTGCTGGAGCCGCCGCCCGGGGTGAGGAACGCCGGCGAACTGGTCCGGGTCTACGGCGTGGCGGAGGATGGTTCCTCGTACCACGAGCTTTCCTACCCGAACTACCGCGCCTACCGGGAGGCGGAGACGGGGCTGAGCGATTTGGCGGCGACGGCGGTGAGCGCGGTGGTGATCAGCGGTGAGTCGGAGCCGGAGATGCTGGTCGGGGTCCTGGCCTCGGACAACTTCTTCGGCATGCTGGGCGTGCGGCCGGCGCTGGGCCGCTTCTTCACCGATGATCGGGCGGCGGCGGCCGAGCGGGCGGTCGTGCTGAGCCACGGGACGTGGGTGCAGCAGTTCGGGGGCGACTCGACGATCGTCGGTCGTACGGTGCGGCTCAACCGTATCCCGTTCACCGTGATCGGCGTCAGCGAGGAAGGGTTCCGGGGACCGAACGCCATGTTGGACGTGGGCGTGTGGCTGCCGATCGAGGTGGCGCCGGAGCTGATGGGCACCGACCTGAACGCCCGTGGCGAGGTATGGATTGACGCGTTCGGCCGCCGCGCGCCGGGCGTCGCCATCGAGCAGGCGGAAGCGGCGCTCGACCGGGTAAGCGCGGGTCTGCGGGCCGAGTACCCGGAGAGTAGCCCGGACCACGGTATCGATGTGTATCGCTACCGGCCGATCGGGACGGGCGCCTACGGACCGGCGATGGGCTTCTCGCTCTTCCTCTTCCTGATCGCAGGGACCGTGCTGCTCATCGCCTGCCTGAACGTCGGCGGCATGCTGCTGGCGCGCGCCACGGGGCGCGGCAAGGAGATGGCGATGCGGCTGGCGCTTGGTGCCGGTCGGCGGCGCTTGATCCGCCAGCTGCTGACCGAGAGCGTATTGCTCTTTGCCCTGGGCGGCGCCGGCGGTGTGCTGATCGCGCTGTACGTCACTGGGCTGCTGAACGCTTATCAGTTGCCCGTCGATGTGCCGCTGGCCTTCGACTTCGCGCCCGACATGCGGGCGCTGGCGTTCGCGCTCGTGGTCGCCTTGCTCACCGGCCTCGCCTTCGGGCTGGCGCCGGCCCTGCACGTGACCAAGCCGGACCTGCAGGCGACGCTGAGGGCCGGCTCGGCGGCCGGCGGCGCGCCCCGCTCGCGGCTGCGCAGTGCGTTCGTGGTGACGCAGGTGGCCGGCTCGGCGCTGTTGCTCATCGGCGCCGGGCTGTTCGCCCGGGGGCTGGCGCGCGTCGATTCGATCGACCTGGGCTTCGAGCCGGATGGCGTGCACGTCCTGAGCTTGGAGATGGACTACTTCGGCTACTCGCCGGAGAGCGCGACCGCCTTCTACCGCGAGCTCGCCGAGCGGGCCGCGCGGCTGCCCGCGGTCGAATCGTTGGCGGCCACCGATATGCCGCCGGTGACACTCGGCTCCCGATCCAGCGAGTTCGAGGTCGTGGGCAGGGCGCCGGCCGGCGAGGTGCTGCGCCCGCAAACCGATCTCGCCCGCGTCACACCTGGATACTTCGGGACCATGCGTATCCCGCTCACCCGCGGGCGCCCCTTCAGCGAAGCCGACCGGGAGGATGCGGCGCGCGTGGCGATCGTCAACCAGACATTCACTCGGCGTAACTGGCCGGATGAGGTTCCGCTCGGGAAGCGAATAAGGTTGGCTGCTCTGGACGATACGGAGTTCGAGATCGTCGGCGTGGCCCGCAACGCGAGATACCGTACCCCGACCGAAGAACCGCGGGCCATGGTCTACGTGCCATACCACCAGTGGCCCACGACATCACCGGTCGTCCTCGTACGTCTCGACCACCGGGGTGCCAACGTCGCCGGCGCACTCCGCGCGATCGTCCGTGACTTGGATGAGGTAGTTCCCATCGATGTGAACCTGCCGTACCGCGAGCTGATGGGCGTCGCCTTGCTGCCTGGCCGCGCCGCCGCCCTCTTTACCTCCGTCTTCGGGACCGTCGGGCTGGCTCTGGCGGCGATGGGACTCTACGGCATCCTCGCCTTCGCCGTGACCCAACGCACCCGGGAGATCGGCATCCGCATGGCGCTGGGGGCGGCTACCGGCTCGGTCCGCAGCCTGGTCATCCGCAGTGCTCTGAAGTTGGTCGGCCTCGGACTCGCCATCGGCTTCGGTCTAGCCGTCGCCCTCACGCGTCTCTTGCGCGGCATGCTTCACGGGCTGAGCCCCACCGATCCCCTCACCTTCGCCGCTATCGCGCTGCTGCTCGTCGCCGTCGCCTTGGCGGCGAGCTATGGGCCGGCCTGGCGCGCCACCCGGATCGACCCGCTGGAGGCGCTGCGCGCCGAGTGAGGCCGCCGCCCACTCCCGCCACAGATCGATTTCCTTCCCGAGTTGAGGTTTTGATGAGAGCGGCTGGCTAGACTCCTGGAGAAAGGGTGCCGTTCGCAGACGGCGCCTCGAGAGAAGTCCAGCGTCAAACGGCGTGGGAGGCCAAGGCGAGTGCGACTGAGCGAGTCTGCCTGCTGGAATCTATTCGTGCGGCTGTTCCCGAACG
>JASFTI010000194.1:0-6831 GCA_050053635.1 Gemmatimonadales bacterium | reverse complement strand
TGGCCGACTACGATGCGCTGCTCGTGCCTGGCGGCTTCGGTGTACGGGGCGTCGAGGGGATGGTGCGGGTCATCCGGTGGGCGCGCGAGAACGGTCTTCCGTTCTTCGGGATTTGTCTGGGACTGCAATCGGCGATCATCGAGTTTGCTCGCGACGTGTGCAACCTCGAGGGCTCGCACTCGCGCGAGTTCGCGCCGGAGTGCGATGATCCGGTGGTGTCGCTGATGGACTCTCAGCGCAAGATCACCGACATGGGTGGGACCATGCGGTTGGGCGCCTACCCCTGTCAGTTGGCGGACGGCTCGCTCGTCGCCAAAGTCTACGGCGTGTCGGAAATCAGTGAACGGCATCGCCACCGTTACGAGGTCAACAACGAGTATCGGGACGTACTGGCCGCGCACGGACTGCGGATGAGCGGGTTGTCACCCGATGGCTTGCTGGTCGAGATAATCGAGTTGACCGGCCACCCGTGGTTCATCGCAACGCAGTTCCACCCAGAGCTGAAGTCCCGGCCCGCGCACCCGCACCCGCTGTTCGCCTCGTTCATCGAGGCGGCGGTGCGCCACCGCGGCGAGCGCGGGGCTGGCGAACTGGAGGCCGTCGGGGTAGGGGAGTGAGTGGAGCAAGGTCGCATGTTAGATTTCCGGGCACTTTTGCAGCCGCGAGGCGGCTTCTTTCTCATCGCCGGCCCCTGTGTACTCGAGGATGAGAGCACCAATCTGGCCGTCGCTGAGGAGGTGGCACGCGTCGGCGAGCGATTCAGCGTGCCCGCGATTTTCAAGGCCTCGTTCGACAAGGCCAACCGTAGCAACATTCATTCGCCCCGGGGGCCCGGGCTCGATGACGGGCTGCGCCAGCTCGCAAAGATAAAGTCCAGCGTCGGTCTTCCCCTCACGACCGATGTACACCTTCCGGAACAGGCGGTAGCGGTGGCCGAAGTGGTCGATCTGCTGCAGATACCCGCCTTCCTCTGCCGGCAGACCGACCTGGTGATCGCTGCGGCCGCGGCGGGCCGCCCGCTGAACCTCAAGAAGGGTCAGTGGATGGCGCCGCAGGATATGGCGAACCAGGTGGAGAAGGCTCGCCACGCCGGTGCACAGGGCGTCGCCGTAACCGAGCGCGGGACCGCGTTCGGCTACCATAACCTGGTGGTCGACATGCGCTCCTTCGCTCTGATGAAAGAGGCATGCCGGTGCGCGGCCGTCTTCGACGCGAGCCACTCGGTCCAGCTACCCGCCGGGGCCGGAACCAAGAGCGGCGGTGAGCCGCGACATATCAAGGCGCTGGCGGCGGCGGCGGTGGCGGCGGGCGCCGATGCGATTTTCGTCGAGGTTCATCCGGAGCCCGCCTCGGCGCTGTCTGATGCGGCGAGCATGTTGAGGCTGGACGAGCTGGAAGCGCTCGTCGCTCGGGTCCTGGCGGTACGCGAAGCGGTGGGCGCAGAAACGAGCGGCACGGATGCCTGAGGGCGCAACGATCGCGGCCGACATCGCGCGGGCTGTCAAGCTCGTTGTCCTCGATGTGGACGGCGTGATGACCGATGGCGGCGTCTACTACGGGGCGAGCAAGGCCGGCGAGACCGTCGAGCTGAAGCGATTCGAGATCACCGACGGACTCGGTGTGCTCTTGATGCAGGAGGCGGGAATCGAAGTCGCGATCGTAACGGGCCGACGATCGAAGGTCGTCGAGTTGAGGGCACGGGAGTTGGCGATCGACGAGGTGCACCAGGATCCGGCAGCCGAGAAGCTGCCGATCGTCAGCGGCATCCTGTTGCGCCGGAAGATCGATTGGAGCGAGGTGGCCTTCGTGTCGGATGACCTCGCCGACATCCCGGTATTGCGTCGCGTCGGCCTGCCGGTAGCCGTGGCGAACGCGGCGCCGGAGGTGAGCACACTGGCACGCTGGCAGACGAGCCGCCCGGGCGGCGCAGGCGCCGTGCGCGAGTTTGCCGAGGCGCTGCTCAAGGCGCGAGGCGATTGGACGACTGTCGTAGACCGCTATCTGGCGAAGCGCGACCCGGACTCGGCGGAGGGAGCAGGCCGTGAACCGGCATGAGCTGATCGATGCGGCGCGCCACGTCCTTCATCTGGAGGGTCAGGCCGTCCTGCAGCTCGAGGACCGCGTCGATGAGAACTTCGTCCGCGCCGTCGAGCTACTCTCCGGACTCAAGGGTCGAGCCATCGTTTCCGGCGTGGGCAAGTCGGGGATCATCGCGCGCAAGCTTGCCGCGACGCTCACCTCGACCGGTACGCCGGCGTTGTTCCTGCACCCCGTCGAGAGCATGCACGGCGATTTGGGCATGGTAAGGCGTGACGACCTGTTGATCGTGATCTCGAAGAGCGGTGAATCGGATGAACTGTACGAGCTGCTGCGGGTCGTCAAGCGTCTGGGCGTGCCGGTGATCGCTTTTACCGGCGGCGCGAACTCGACCCTGGCCCAAGAGTCGGATGTGGCGCTCGATGTGAGCGTTGCCGAGGAAGCCTGCCCGCACGATCTGGCACCGACGGCGAGCACGACGGCAGCGCTGGCGATGGGCGATGCGCTGGCGGTCGCGGTGTTGATCGAGAAGGGGTTCACCCAGGACGATTTTGCCAAGCTGCACCCCGGTGGGGCGTTGGGCCGAAGGTTGTTGCGAGTGGCCGACGTGATGCTGTCTGATCCGGAGAAGGTCCCGGCGCTGCCGCGGGATGCGACTCTGAGAGAGGCGATGCTGGAGATCGCCTACAAGCGGGGCACGGTGCCGATTGTCGACGGCGATCGGCGGATCGTCGGGGTGATAACCGCGGGTGACCTGACCCGTTTCATAGATAGCAATGAGGAGTTCTTCCACAGACAAGTATGGGAAGCGATGAACGCCGAACCGAAGACGGTGACGGCCGATACGCTGGCGGCCGAGGCGTTCTACCACATGGAGAAGTACGGCATTATGGCGTTGCCGGTGCGCGACGCAGAGAACCGGTTGACGGGGATCGTGCACCTGCACGACCTGATGCGGGCACGGGTGGTATGAGCAGCTCAGCGCGGGTGATCGTGCCTTGCCTGGTCTTCCTTGCGCTAGCGTGCGGGGAGAGCGGTGAGCCACCTCTGGTGGCCGAGGAGATCCTGCAGCTCAACCCGGATGCGAACATGGTCATGTTCGGGCTCGAGAGCTACGTAACGGCGGGAGGGATACGGCGCGCCCTCGTCGAGGCCGACACGGCGTTCTTTCTGGAGGGTCGGCCCATAGTCGAGTTGAGGGGGGTAAGGGTCACATTCTACAACGAAGATGGTGAGGAGACGTCGGTCCTGACCTCCCGGGAAGGCACGTACGACCGGGACAACGGCGACATGACCGCCAAGGAGGACGTGGTCGTGGTGAATCGTGCCGAGGGCCGACGGTTGGAGACGTCGGTGCTCTACTACCTGCGACCCGAGGACAGGATCTGGAGCGACAAACCCACGACGCTGATCGAGGCCGACGGTACGATCATCGAAGGCACAGCTTTCACGTCCGACTCGCGGATGGAGCAGATCAACCTGGATAATCTCCGCATCACGAGGCCGGGCACGCAGCCGCCGCCCGAGCAGTGAGATGCGCGAGCTCACGCTTATCGGCCTGCTCGCCGGAGCGGCTTTTGCGCTGGCCGGTGCGGCGCAACAGCGGGGGTCGTCGTGCGACCTGGAGGTCGAGACGCTGCCCGGTGCGAGATCGACTATGACGACTTTGCCCGACGGCGAGGCGCGCAACGATGTGTGGGGCGGTATCGAGGCCACCTGTGGCAGCAAATGGTTGCGCGCTGATAGCGCTGTCTTCTTCGACCGACGCGGTGTGCTGTATCTCTTCTGGAATATCGAGTACGAGGATGAGGGGCGTACTTTGGTAGCCGAACGGGCGATCTACTATCAGGACGAGGACTGGGTGCGCGCTGAAGGGGATGTGGTACTGACCGATACAGTCGGCGGCTCGACGCTCTCGGGACCGCTGCTGGAATACTACCCGGTCAATGCGAACCGCCCCCTCGAGCGCATCTTCGCGCCCGATCGACCGCACCTGGTCTTTCGCCACAGGGACTCCGCAGCCGACGATCCGTCGTTCGAGGTGGACGGCGACCGCATGCACATCTACGGCGATTCCGCGATCGCCGCTCAGGGAACGGTCGTGGCTGTCCGCGGTGAGCTCACCGCTTACGGCGACTCGATGGACCTCGACCTGGGCCTGGGCGAGCTCTGGCTGTTGGGAAGCCCCAGCGTCGAGGCCGAGGAAACGCTGCTCGAAGGCGACTCGATCCTCATCTTCCTCGAGGAAAGCCGGGTGCAGGAGATTCAGGCGTGGCCGAACGCCTCGGCCCAGGGCAGCGAGCTGTCGCTCAGCGCTCCGCTGCTGCGCCTGTTCCTCGACGGCGAGGAGATCAGCCGGGCCGTAGCCTCGGCCGGCGCTCCCGAGCGGACCGGTGCGGTGGACTCTGCGGGCCGCGAGCCCTGGGCTCGAAGCGTATCGCAGGACTACGTGCTGACGGCCGACTCCATAGACATCCTGCGTCCCGGCGGCCGGCTTGAGAGAGTGATCGCCGTGACAAGCGCCCGGGCTGCCACCGCCGACCGCCTGGTAACGGGCCGGGCGGCGTTGGAGAAGGATTGGCTGGTGGGCGACACGATCACGGGGTACTTCGCACCTGCCGACAGCGGCGGGGGCGGCGAGCAAGAGGCCCGACTGGCGCGGCTCGAAGCTTCCGGCGATACGGCCAAGGCGCTCTACCACATCTACGAAGAGCGGGAGGAGGGCGAGGCGCCGACTCTGCCGGGCGTGAACAATGTCATCGGCCGCATCATCACACTCTGGCTAGAAGAGGGCGAGGTCAAGAACGCCCGCTGCGTGGGACCTTGCACGGGCCTCTATCTGGAGCCGACGCCGATCGCTACCGACGGTGACAGCACGGCGGTTCTTCCGGATACGGCGCTCGCCGACACGAGCCGTGCAATCCCCGACACCACGACGACTGACTCCTCTAGGTTGCGAGGTGTAGGATGAGCGGCGGCCTCCAGGAGTTCCGCGCTTACATCGAGGCGCTGCCGGCGCACGAGGCACCGATGCTGATCGCGGTGCAGGAGATCCTGCTGGGCGCCGATGAAACGGGCCGCGTCTCTCGTGGCCAGCTGGTCGAGGCGTTTCGTGAGGCCTACGTCAAGCGCTACGGTGAGGTCGCGGTTGACGGTACCCCGGAGAGCCGCCGGCTCTTCGAGATCCGGCGCATGACCTCAAAGGAGGTGGACAAGTACCTGGGCGATCAGATACTGGGGCGCCTGGCTGCGGACGGCTGGCTCCAGGTCGACGAAAACGGGAACGTGGCGTTCGGTTCTGGGGTGTGGAGTGGCATAGTTTCGGAGCGTGCGGCGATCGGCCAGTTGCTGGAGCGAGAAATCGATCGCAGACTGCGCGCGCCCGTCAAGCCAGAAACGGTCGAGGCGCCCGTCGCTGACGGGAGCCGGCTGAGCACCAAAGGGCTGGTGAAAATCTACAAGAAGCGGCGCGTAGTAGACGACGTCGATCTCGTTCTTCGCCAGGGTGAGATCGTCGGCCTGCTCGGCCCGAACGGAGCCGGCAAGACGACGACCTTTTACATGATAGTCGGGCTCGTGGCACCTGACGCGGGTGAGGTGTACATCGACGGGCAGCCGTTGGCGAGCGTGCCGATGTACAGGCGAGCGCGTCGCGGGATCGGTTACCTGTCACAGGAGCCTTCGGTCTTCCGGAAGCTGACGGTCGAACAAAACATAATAGCGATCCTGGAGACATTGCGGATATCCGATGAGGAGCGTCGCGAACGCCTCGACAGTCTGCTGGATGAACTTTCGATCAAGCATCTGCGTAAGAACAGGGCGTACTCACTTTCCGGCGGCGAGCGGCGACGGCTCGAGATCACCAGAGCGCTGGTCACCGACCCGAAGTTCATGTTGCTGGATGAGCCGTTCGCTGGCGTCGACCCGATCGCCGTGGACGATATACAGAGGATCGTCGCCGACCTGAAGCGACGGGGCCTGGGTGTGTTGATCACAGATCACAATGTTCGTGAGACGCTCTCGATTACCGACCGTGCCTACATAATGTTCGATGGTCGCATCCATATCGAGGGCACCTCCGACGTGTTGGTTAACGATCCCCAGGCGCGTAAGTTATATTTAGGTGAGGACTTCCGCCTCTAGGGAAGGGGAGGGCAATGAAGGTCGGTCTGCAGCAGAGCGTTAGACTGGGGCAAGAGCTGAGGATCAATCCGCGCCTCTATCAGGCGATGGATCTCCTCTACATGCCCCTGCTCGACCTGCAGCAGCACCTCAAACAGGAGCTGGTCGCCAACCCGTTCCTCGAGTTGGTCGAGCCGACCGAAGATGGGATGGAGGAAGAACAGGAAGACGAGAGCACTGAGGATGAAAACGAGGTCGACTGGGAAGACATTCTGCTGGATGGGTTCGAGACCGGAGGCCGGCGCGAGGAGTACGAGGAGAGGGAGTATTATGAGCCTACCGCTGTCGCTACCCGGGACCTCTACGACCACCTGCGCGACCAGATCGCACTACTCCGCCTCGATCTGCGCCAGATCATCATCGCCGAGGAGATCATCGGTAACATCGATGAGAGCGGTTTCCTGACTTGTGAGCTCGAGGGGATCGTCGAATCGCTGAACTCCTTCCTGCAAAGCGAAGATGCAAACGCCGCCGGGTTCGACGATGAAGCGCCGTTTACGCTCGAGGAAGCGGAAGCCGTGCTCGGCATTATCCAGGGCCTCGATCCGGCCGGGATCGGCGCCCGCGACCTGCGGGAGTGCCTGCTCCTGCAGCTGCGTGACCAGGAGATGA
>JASFTI010000193.1:0-6885 GCA_050053635.1 Gemmatimonadales bacterium | reverse complement strand
GCGGCGCTGAAACACCAAGCCGAATATTGTGTGAACCACGCCGACCCCGACAATCCATAAGCCAACCCATCTACTCACCGTCACCTCCAATCATACCGTTGGCCCTAGACGTCGCCGCGTCGGCTGCAATTGGTTGCTACGCGGCACGCCTCGCTGACCTTGCCACCACGCCTGCTAAAGCAGCGAGCAGCAGCGAGAGGGGGGCAAAGACCCAGACATCCCACGGCCGACCAGTGGTGAAGTTCGCACCTGCCACTACTATTAGTGCGGCACACAGACTCCAAGTCCCGACGCTAAAGATCCATGCTGGTAAGGAATTGCCCCATAGACCCACCCGCCCAAGCACAACCAACACAGCCCCAGTCAGCATCAAAACCACAGTCCAAATGACCAGACGTGGTGGCAACGGATTCCCTTCACCGATAGCAGTCTGCAGTCCCCAGCTACCGCCGAGAGCCCAGAAGGCGTGCAGCCCTGCGACGACAATAAGGGAACTTGCCAGAACATACCCGGCCTTGCTCTTGCGCCAGCTGTCCATTATCCCGCTATCTTCAGGTTCTGAACGAGACTTGATCTGCCTTTTCCACTTCAGCCGCCGCATGGAGCAGGCAACTGGAGTTGGGAAGATCAGTCCGCAGGTAGCCAGCCCATGGAGTCCGCATTCACCCCAGGTGTTCAAATGCGTCATCCATCGACCGGAAGACCTCAGTCATAGGACCGAGTTTGCGCACGAGGGCTGCGAAAACACGACTTACTCCATATGCCGCGTCGCTATTCACGACGATGGACACTTCCCTGATCCTTACCGGCTGTGGAAGGGACTCAGCGAGTGCGACGGCCGTTCTTATTCCACTGGTCGTCCAGGCCAAGCGGGACGCTTCTCGAAAGTCCATCAGTTCTCGAGCTCCATGAGGCACAGCTTGGTCCGTGAACAACATCTGAGCGTGGGCAGCTAGGTCTTCGTCGGTCAACACGCCAGATCCGGTCGTGAACACTACGTTCGCTGCTCTGTCGTACCGATAGGTTATAGGCATCTGTGGTAATGGCCTCTATTTGATTTCCCGCGTCAGTTTTCCAAGCCACTGACGAGGACACGGGCCCATTGGTCGAACATGTCCCTGTCCGCGTAGAACGATTGTCCGTTGAGAGTGTAGTTGTCGATCCAGATGACGATGAATAGTCGCGTGTCGTTCTGATCTCTCTCGATAAGCAAGATCGACGCTCGACCTTTCTGCACGAAACTCGATGGAGGATCCTCAGGCTCGCCCCTGTCGATCAGGCCGAGCACTTTCAACAGTGTGTAACCGGGAGCAGCGAGTTCCTCTGAGGCTTCCGGTGAAAACTTCTCCACACCCTCCAGCTCACGCATCAGGCTCACGACCGAACGGGCCCTTTCCACGTCACCGACCATTGCCACCGTGTCAGTTTCAGCGTTACGGGGCTTCTGCTCCCAAATGAATCCCATCCTTACCCTTCGGTCTTTCAGCCATGCGAGAAGTGAGCCGATGGAGTCATTCCTGACGCCTTGGTACGCCGGGTGCGGCACCGCATAAGGACTCTCGAACACATACCAGCGCAGCGGATGAGAGAAACTGAGGCCGAAGCGTGGCTCATCGTAGCGGACCACGTGACCCGGCACCGGGGAGGTCGGTGCGCCGGGGTGACATGACAGCGTCTTCGTCGTGGCGTCGATCTCGGCCTGCAACTCGGCGATCGGCGTCCCAAGCCTGACGTTGTAGTTCATGTCGGCGATGAACTGTCGACCAGTCTCAGGGCAGTTCCAGATCAGGAAGCGGGCACGGTAGAACTCGCGACGCGGAAGGACATCCGCGTACACCGCGGGGTGGCCTGCCACTGTCATCGGCTTGGTCTCCCGAACCCTCAAGCCCTCGCTCGGCCAGACCTGCGGTATGCGGTCAATCGCGTACTCTGGCGTTATCTCATCCACCTCGATCGGTCCCCAGTGGATTAAGTAGTAGATCATCTTGCGGTGCTCGACCCAGATCGAGCCCTCTTCCTGCGTATCCTTGATGTCGCTAGCGCTCCAGTAATAGCTGAGGTCTGGCAGGGCGAGCGCGAATCCGGTCCTCTCAAACAAGAGTGACTCCAATTCGCTGTTCGTATGGAGCTCACCCTCCTGGGCGAAGGCCTTAGTGGCGACACCGAAAACGACACACACAACGAGACAGGGCCACCAAGTTGCTGCACGCATTGCCTTCCTCCAGTGTCGAAGATGCGCCGAGGTCTTCCTCGCCGGTCGGGTAACCGACGTCGACGAGGCTGGCCATCACCCACTGGGCCCTCACCGGTAGTGTCTCCAGGGCCTTCTACCGCCGCCCCAGACCGGCATTGAAGCGAAATGCGGTCCGAGACGGGGAAACCTGCCGACGACCTTGCGAATCTTAATCGGTTGATTAAATTAAGCGCCTAACTGAATCTGTCAACAGGCGGCTCAAGGCCTGCAGGCCAGGTGTTCATCATCGGCTGTAGCGGGCGGACATGGTTGAGAGCGACCCTCTAGCGGAGAAGCTGCCTTGGGGGCTTAACTTGTACCGACTTGACCGGCTGAAAGCGGATTCAATAGCGAGTCTGTGAGGCGGGTGCCGTATGACTGACACGCGAAACATCATCCTCAATACCGCAGAGCGACTGTTTGCTCAGCATGGGATCCAGGGCGTCTCCGTACGCAGAATCCTCTCGGAGGCACGGCTCAACCTTGCCCTGGCCCACTACCATTTTGGGAGTCGCGCGAAACTCATCGAGGAAGTCCTTAGGCGGCGCATCATTCCCATGCATGAGGAGCGCCTCGTTCTTCTTGACGAGGTGGAGAGCAGTGCCGAGGCGCCAAGCTTGGAGAACGTACTGCGGGCCTATTTGTCGCCAGCTCTTCGTCTGATCTACGAACATCCACAGTTCGCTCGGCTCCTAGGGTATCTTCACGCCATCCGCGACGAGCACCTTCGACCGTTCGAAGTGAGGGTCCCCGCGCAGCTGGAGGAAGATGGCGCCGTGGCGGTACCCGCGAAGAAGCTGGTCGAGATCGATGATCCCGTGCTCACGGAAGTCTCCAGGCGCTTCACCGACGCTGCCAGAAGGGCTCTCCCACCCCATGTTTCAGATCTAACGCTACTTTGGCGAGCGCATTTTGTGGGCGGAGTTCTCACTCAGACGCTGACGGGCTACGGTGACCTCGAGCGGCTGGCAGACCAAGCCGATGAGGCCCGGAATATGGAGCAGGTATTAGAGGAGATGGTAGCCTTCTGCGCCGCGGGGCTTCGAGCGCCTCAACCGGACCAGGAGCTTGAAGCCCCACGGTGAGGCCAGAGAACTGAGGGGTGGCGAGTTGTACCCCGCCGACGCCTGCAATCGGAAAGCGGGGTGGCGCTGGGTGGTAGTGGCTGGGCTAACATCCACGCCGCATCGCTGCGCCTTTGAGCGAAGGGCATTGAGCACTACTTAACAAGCCAGGTCCGTTAAGAAAGGCGCCAGCTTAATTGAGGCTGAACAACTACGCGTTCATTGTTATGGCTCCTCAGTACGACCCATCCAGAGACCGGGCGGTTATCGAGTCTCCGGAGTTCACTACGACAGTGGTGGGTGTCGAATCCTTGGAGGCGGCGTGTGAAGCTGCGTCCGAGTTGGCCTCGAATGGTATCCAGCTCATAGAGCTGTGCGGCGCGTTCGACGAGGAATCGGCGAGAGTCATGGCGAATGCGATTGATGGAGTAGTGCCGGTCGGCTTCATTACCTTTCCGAACGAGCAGGCTGAAAGGGTCCGCCGACTGGTCGGCGGCTAGGGGATCAAGCCGGCAAGCACCGTCGAGGGGTACCTCCCACTCCGCATCGCTAGCGGGTTTTCGCGGTTTGAACGCCGACCAGCGCCAGCTAGCGCCGGCGGGCGCTGTCACCACGATTGTCACCGCGACAGCCGCGACAGAGTCCTAGTCGTTCCCCCCGCCTACCATCAGAATCGGATCCTTCCAGCCGGACATCTCCCAGCGCACAAGCGTGTGCGGAATGACGCCGGCGCGAAAGTAGTCGTCGAAGAAGCTCCCGACGGTGAACGCGTCCCCCCGCTCCAGCGCCACCTCGGCGATCAGTTCCTCGAGCTGGATCTTCCCCGTCACGTAGCTCGTACCGTAGCCCGGCTGACGGAGGTAGAGTTGCTGCTCGCCCCGCACCAGGTCGGCGTCCGGCAGCCAACCCCGGGGCGTCCATCGCCCCGCGAACTCAACCGCCTCTTCCATCGTGAACTCATGACCGTGGAGGTAGAGACCGGCAAGCGCCCGTGCAGCCCGCTGCGCGAGCATGATCCAGACGAGTTCGCGCGAGCGGGGAAAGCCGTCGTAGAGCCCGGCGTGCATCATCATCTCCTCAATCCCCGTCGCCAATCCTTCCGAACGGTTGTCGTAGATATTGTAGAGGGGCGGGGCGCTCCGGATCGAACTCGGATGCGGCTTCTCCCTGATGTACGCGAGCTCGATCCAGTGGTGCTTGTGTGTCAACAGCACCATGGGGTCCCGGTAGTTCACCTCTTGGAAGAAGCTCCGGAGTTCGTCCGGGCCCGCGGGCGTGAAGCTCCCCATCTGTGCGCGGAGCGCGGGGTCCATCCACTCCTCGATCGTGTGTATCCCCTCCTCGTCCAAAAACTCCATATACCGTGCGACCGCGTCGTTCAGCCGCCGGTCGTACTCGTCGGCGTCGCCGATGCGCTCGAGCTCGGGGAGGTCCCGGTTCCGGTGCTCCTCCAGTCGGAGCGACGAGTGCGCCCGCGCGAGCTCCCGACGCATGAGCGTGACCTGCTCCTCCCAGGAGAAGGCGACGAGGTGGACATTCTGCATGTACCAAGTGTACTCGTCCTTCCCCACACCCGAGGGACCCGTCTTCGAGGGGGCCTCTTCCTCGAGCCACCCGACGAAGGCCTCCGTGGCTTCGCGTGCGGCGACGATCGCCGCATCGAGTTCGGCGCTCGTTCCGCCGACCCGCTCCCCCAGGCTTTCGAGGTCCGCTACCTGCCCGCGGAAGGAGCGGAGGCTCGCCAGCCAGAGATCGCGTGCATTCCCTGTGAGGTTGACCCGGGCTTGCTCCAGGATCCGGGGCGTGGCCCCTATGCGCTCCGCCAGCTCCGCGGCATCCTCTGCGGACAGCGGATAGTCGTAGAGCCAGAGGTCGATCCACCCGTGGATCACCGGGCCCTCATGCGCGGGCACGTCGCTCTGCGCCGGGTAGATGGTGACATAGAAGGCGGGGTCCCGCTCCCAAGGCCGACGCACACGGTGGTCGAACTCGAGGCCGTTCATCTCCGCCCGCACCAGGTGCCAGTCGATCTGTTGGGCGACGGGCCAGCCCTGGACGTCGAAGTCGTCGAGCCGCGCCTGCCACCCCGCGAGCGCCGTGCGCTGCGCGGCCATCGCCCTCGCGGAATAGTCGGGCACGCCTTCCACGAACTTGGGGCTTTCGAAGGCGCGCCACTCGTCGAATAGGGCGAGGAGGTCATCGTAGGTGCCGCCCGTGGATGCCTCCTGGCGGGCGGGAGCGCAGGAGGTCGACACCGCGATGATCCCGGCCACCGCCATGGTCACGAGAGTCCCGGAAGTCGCCGCCGCGCGGACCCGGGTGAGCTGTCGGGTGCGGTGCGGGACTCGGGAGTCGAGCATCGATCGCTCCTCGCCATGATGTCTCGTCGTCATTGGACTCCTCCAGCTCTCCATCCGTGGTCTACAGCTTCTCCCCCTCCACCAGCATGCGGTACCGCTCCTGGAGATCCTGCGTGAGCGCCCCCGGGTACCGTCCCCGATCTGGCGGCCGTCCACAGCCACCACAGGTATTATTCCGGCAAAGGTGCCGGTGACGAAAGCCCCGTCGGCGCTGTACACATCGGCGAGGCTCAAGTCAGTCTCTTGAGGACTGCACCCGGCCGGCGGCCCATTAGGGCTCGCGGTGTGAAGCTCGTGGTCGGAAACTCAAACGCCTCCGACCCACAACAATGTCTTTGCCGAAGATCCTGCTTGAGCCTATATGTATATTTCTTTGCGGCGGAAGATGAATACTGACGACGTGAGCATAATAGCAAATACGGCGATCAATATCCCAATATCGGGCCACCATATAGCTTGGCGCCTGAAAATCTTGCTCGCGTCACAGTAGTGGAAGAGGGTAAAATACTTTAGCAGAGGATATTGTTCTAACATAGTCGCGACTAAATTGAACATCCAAAGCAAAAAGAACAATATCATTGCCAGACTGATTGCACGGCGCTGTCCGTTAAATACACAAGAGAATAGTAGTGCGATACTACCTATTGTCGCTATGCATATCGTGCCGCTGAACAGGGCATAGAACATCCGGCCTTCGTCGATTTTCTCTCCAATCTGCCACATTCCCAGATATAAGCCCAGAAAAGACGCTGTCGCGAGAAATAGCAGCAGTGTCAGAAACCCGGCAAACTTGCTTATGATATACCCCGTTCGAGTTATAGGAGTGGAAAAAAGAAGCTCGAGCGTTTTTTTTTCTGTTTCTTCGGCGACCAACGACCCGGCATACAAACAGGAGAATATCCCCGTGACGAAAAGCCAGGTAGTATTGAAAAACTCGACTGTCAGAAATCCTGTGAGGGTTGTGAAGTCAGTAATCTCCTCAGCCACAAATGCCTTCAAAAACGCCGGCATCGCTTCAAAATACTCCTTCATTGCCTGAAGTTTGCCAAACGACGGATATATCACTACGAGGATATAGCCAAACCCAAGCAACCCTATCGCAAACAGAAGCGAGCCGATCCGCTCGCTCTTCAGGTACCGTAGATAGATGTACCTCACTCCGAATAGTACTCCATGAAGATGTCCTCCAGCGAGGCGTCTTGGAAGGACATGTTCTCGACTGGATGCT
>JASFTI010000192.1:0-6895 GCA_050053635.1 Gemmatimonadales bacterium | reverse complement strand
CTGGGACGTGGAGCCCGACATCATGGTCATGGCGAAGGGGATCGCCAACGGGTTCCCGGTGGGCGCGACGATGACGCGGCCGGAGATCGCCGAGGCCTGGACCGCCAAGACGATCTCTACCTACGGCGGTAACCCGGTCTGCATGGCTGCCGCCGATGCTACGCTCGAGGTGATGGCGCGCGAGAACACACCCGCCCGCTCGCAGGCCCGTGGTGGCCAGCTGCGTCAGGGCCTCGAGGGCCTGTACGGTGCCTACGAGTGGATCGGTGAGGTGCGCGGCGTGGGGCTCATGCAGGCGCTCGAGCTGGTGGAAGATCGAGACAGCAAGGAGCCGAGCCCTGCGAAGGCGCGGGCGTTGCTGGAAGCGACCAGGGAGGAGGGCCTGCTGCTGGGAGTCGGCGGGCTTGAAGGCAACGTGATTCGGATCGGTCCCTCGATGCTGGTCGGCGAAGGCGAGGTCGATGACGCAGTGGAGCGACTGCACCGCGCCTGCCGGCGCGTTGACTCGGCGGGTCGGTCGCGATGATCGGAGGGCTCCACTGGACCGCCTGGCTGCTTCTGTTCGTGGCGGTCGTTCCCGCTCTCGCCCTGGTAACGGTCTTCTACTTGAAGCGCCGCCGCAGGGGCGAGGGCGACTAGCATGGGCTCCGCGGCGATTCTGGTGGTGCTGGCGGGCTACGGGCTCGTGCTCGTGGCGATCGGCATCTGGGGAAGGCGGGAATCGGGTAGCGTGGCCGGCTACTACGTGGCCGGCAAGAAGCTGCCCTCCTGGGTCATCGCGTTCAGCTCGAACGCCACCGGCGAGAGCGCCTGGCTGTTGCTCGGCCTTACGGGGATGGGGTATCTGGTCGGCATCCATGCCTTGTGGGTCGTATTGGGAGAGGTTCTGGGGGTAGCGCTCGCCTGGGTCTTCGTCGGGCTGCGGTTCAAGGAGTATACCGACCGCTACAATTCGATCACCGTTCCCGACTACCTCGAGTCCCGTTTCCGGGACACGCAACACATCATTCGTCTGGTGAGCGTCGTGATCATCTTTTCGATGGTCACCGCTTACGCGGCGGCCCAGCTAACGGCGTCGGGTAAAGCGTTCGGTTCGTTTCTGGGCACGAGCTACGAGCTGGGCGTACTGATCGGGATCGCGCTCATCCTCTTCTACACCACGGTGGGTGGGTTCACTGCGGTGGCCTACAACGACCTGCTGCACGGGGTACTGATGTTTCTGGGGTTGCTCGTGCTACCGATCGTGGGGATCGCCGCGGTCGGCGGATGGGGTCCGCTGGTATCGCAGCTGGGTGCCATCGATCCGAATCTCTTGAGGCCGATGGGCGGCCTGGGGGTGTCGGTGACAGGTGTGGCGAGCGCCGTGAGCTTCGTCGGTATCGGGCTGGCGTTCTTGGGCGCACCGCAGCTTCTCACGCGTTTCATCTCGGCACGAGATCGTAGCGAGATCATCGATGGTAGCGTGATGGCCGTCGCCGTTATCGTCGTCTTCGATATCGGCGCGGTGTTCGCGGGCATGGCGGGAAGAGTACTGTTCCCGGGACTCGCGGACCCCGAGACGATACTCCCGACGATGAGCGCGGAGCTTATGCCTGCGGTGTTCACCGGGGTCTTCCTGGTGATCGTGCTGGCCGCGATCATGTCGACTGTGGATTCGCTGCTGATCCTCGCGTCGTCGGCCGTCGTCCGCGACGTGATCCAGAAGGTACTTCACCCGGGCTTAACCGAGCGACAGTTCTCTTTCCTCGGCAAGCTCACTACGGTATTGATCGGTGCCATCGCCCTGGCGCTCGCCTTGCCGGAAGTGCGAGTGATCTTCTGGTTCGTTCTCTTCGCTTGGTCGGGCCTGGCCTCGGCGTTCGCCCCGGTGGTTCTCTGTTCGCTCTTCTGGAGTGGTACCACGAAGGCAGGCGCCATCGCCGGGATGGTGGCCGGATTCCTCGTTACGGTCCTCTGGGTGTTGCTGTTCAAGGAGCGATTCTACTCTCTGTATGAGATGTTGCCTGGCTTTCTGGCCGGATTCGCGGTCACGATCGGGGTCAGCCTCTTTACTCGCCCACCTGACGGGGCGGGTGAGGAGCTCGAATCGGTTTGCCGGGCGATCGAGTAAAGGAGGACAAGATGTCGGAGCAGACGCGCCGCGAGTTCATCAAATCGGGGGCCGCGCTGGCGGCCGTGGCCGGCGTGCCGGCGATCGGTCGCCAGCCGATCGCTCAGCCGTACCGGCAGGAGCGCGACGGTCTGGACCCCGACTTCGTCCTGCTGAACGGTAAGGTCTACACCGTGGATGACGTTCAGCCGACCGCCGAGGCCTTCGCGGTCAAGGGCGACGCGTTCGTCGCGGTCGGGAGTAACGATGAAATCCGCAGCCTGGCGAGCGGGAGCACTGTGGTGATCGATGCGGAGGGGATGACCGTGACGCCGGGCTTCATCGACGCGCACAGCCACCCCGCTTCCGGCGGGATAAGCGAGCTGACGCGGGTGAACCTCGACCTCAGGAGCATCGCCGAAATCCAGGCTGCGCTCCGAGAAAAGGCATCCCGGACGCCGCCCGGCGAGTGGGTCGTAGGATTCAAGTTCGACGACACGAAAGTCCGCGAGGGCCGGAGGCTCAGGCGCAGGGACCTGGATGAGGCGGTACCGAATCACCCCGTCGAGGTGAACCACCGCGGCGGTCACACTTCGTGGTACAACAGCATGGCCTTCGAATTGGCCGGCATAACCGCCGAGACGCCGGACCCGCCGGATGGTAAATACGGCCGTGAGGGCGGCGAGCTGACAGGCTTCGTCGCCGAGGCCGCACGTGCGCCGCTTTCACGTCTCATCCCGCGATCGACGACGCGTGAGCAGCGGCAGGCAGGTGTCAAACTGATTACCGAGCTGATGAGCGCGGCGGGGCTCACCTCGGTGACCGACGCCAGCTGCTCGCCGCAGCTCACCGCCGCCTACCAGGACGCGCTGATGGCGGGCGACCTACGGTGCAGGGTTTACATGATGCTCGGCGGCGGTTCGGCTTATGAGGCGATGAAGGACTCGGGGCTCTATACCGGATTGGGAGATGAGTGGCTCCGCGTGGGCGGCGTGAAGTACTTCGCCGACGGATCGGCCTCGGAGCGTACCATGCGAATGAGCACGCCGTACGTCGGGCGGCCTGACGACTACGGCATCCTCACCATGACCCAGGAAGAGATACACGAGGTCGTGGAAGAGGCGCACCGCAAACGCTGGCAGGTGGGGATTCATGCGAACGGTGACGTCGCCATCGACATGGTGTTGAACGCCTACGAGCGGGTCCAGGAGCTTTGGCCGCGACCCGACCCACGTCATCGGCTCGAGCACTGCTCGCTGGTGAACCCGGACCTACTGCGGCGAATCAAGGCGGTCGGCGCGATCCCGACACCGTTCTACACCTACGCCCACTACCACGGCAACAAGTGGGTGGAGTATGGACCGGAGAAGATGCGCTGGATGTTCGCGCACAAGTCTTTCCTCGACTACGGTATCCCGGTCGCCAGCGCCTCGGACTACGTGCCCGGTCCGTACGAGCCGCTAATGGCGATCCAGAGCATGGTCACCCGGAAAGACTTCGACGGCAGGGTCTGGGGTCCGAACCAGCGTCTCACGTCGGACCAGGCGCTACGCGTCTGTACCATCAACGCGGCGCGCGCTGCGTTCGAGGAGGATATCAAGGGATCGATAACGGCGGGCAAACTGGCCGACTTCGTGATCCTGGCCGAGGACTTCAATGCGGTGGATCCCGACCGGATAAAAGAGATCGAGGTCGTGCGGACCGTCGTGGGTGGGAAGACGGTCCACGAGGCTTAGGCCCGTAGGGGCCGCGACCTATTCCGACCTGAGCGCGACCACCGGGTCCACCCGGCTCGCCCGGCGCGACGGGATGTACGCCGCCAGGGTCGCCACGCCCCCGAGGAGCACTGGCACCAAGGCGAAGGCGAGCGGGTCGAACGAGCCGACCCCAAACAGCAACCGTTCGAGCGCTCTGGCCAGGAGCAAGGCGACCGCTAGCCCGACGACGCCGCCGACCGCGACTATCCTCAGCGCCGACCCCATTAGCATGCGGACCACCGTGCCGGCGTCGGCGCCGAGCGACATCCGGATGCCGATCTCGCGGCTGCGCTGCGACACGGCGTAACCGACGATGCCGTAGAGCCCGACGCTCGCCAGCGTGAGGGCGAGCGCAGCGAACAGCGACAGCAGTAACGCCGACAGGCGGGCCGGCAGCCGCACCGTCCCCAGGTGCTGCTCCATCGTCTTGGTCTCCCAGATCCAGATGTCGGGATCCAACTCGCGGGCCGCTCGCAGCGCCTCGAGCAGCGTGCGCTGGGGATCGCGGGACGTCCTGGCGACTACGGTGACCCAGGTCGCGTACGATTGGCTGTACGGCAGGTAGACGAACGGTCGCGGTGCCTCCCCTAGCGAGCGTACCTTTGCGGTGCTGGCCACACCCACGACGCGCCAATCGCGGCCGTCCGGGCGCCGCAGCATCCGGCCAACCGCATCGCCGCCCGGCCAGAACCTGTGTGCCATCACCTCGTTGATGATCACGACGTGCGGCGCATCCTCGTGGTCGCTGTCGCTGAAGTTGCGCCCGCGGACGATTCGGATACCGGTCGCGTCGAAGAAGCCGGCGTCCACCGTCGCGCGGTCTATGTCGTATGCCTCGCGATCGGGCGGTGGCTCGACACCGTCGACGTTCACGCTGGCCCACTGCCGGGTGATCGTGTTGAGGTGGATGTTGGAGGTCAAACCGACGGCCGCGACGCCGGGGATGTGCCGGAAACGCTCCAACAGGGTACGCGTGAACAGCCGGCCCTCGTCCTCGGAGTAACGGTTCGCCGGCACGACAAGGCTGAGTAGCGCCGCCGGGTCGCGTCCGAACCCCGGATCTACGGCCCGAGTGGCGAGAAAGCTCCGCAGAAACAGGCCCGCTCCTATTAGAAGCATCACCGACACCGCTACCTGGGCGGCTACCAGCGCGTTGCGTAGGCGCACCTTTCCTCGCCAGCCGCCGCCGGCCGATTCGTCCTTCAGCGTCGACGCGACGTTGGGGCTCGTCGATTGCAGCGCTGGGGCGAGGCCGAGTAGCGCGCCCGCGGCGACCGATATCGCGAGGCTGAAGCCGAGCACCGTCTCATCGAGGCTCACGTCCAGATTGATCGGCATCGGCAGCGGCAGATCGGCGGCGAGCAGCAGTCTCAGCAGCCAGAGGCCGAGGGGCACGCCGACCGCGCCGCCGAGGATACCGAGCAAGACGGTCTCGGTCAGCAGCTGTCTCACCAGCGTCCGCCGCCTGGCGCCGAGCGCCAGCCGCACCGCTATCTCCTTCCTCCGATCCATTGCTCGGGCCAGCAGGAAGCTCGCCAGGTTGGCACAGGCTATGAGCAGTACCAGCCCGACAACGACCATCAGCAGCCAGGCGCTGGCGTGTATGAAGCGGTCAACAGGTGGGTAGACGACGACGTCACGTGTGGGAACGAGAACGATCCTGTCATCCGCAGCCCAATCCGACGGGTAACGTTGCTGAAGACGCGCAGCCACCACCGCCGCTGATACCGCAGCCTGCTCGACCGTCGCGCCAGGCTCGAGCCGGCCCTTGATGAAGAGCGATTGGTCACCGCGCCCGGCCAGCAGGTCGCTGCCGGTCGGTTGGATCTCGTTGAGCATCGCGATGGGGATGAAGAACGCCGGGGCCAGGCCGCGGATAATCCCGCGGTAGTCCTTCGGCGCCACGCCGATGATGGTGTAGGGACGGCCGTTCAACCGGACCTGTCTTCCGACCACATCCCTGTCGCCACCGAAAGCGCGCCGCCAATAGCCGTGTCCGAGTACCACGACGGGATGAGCACCGGGAGCCACGTCGTCTTCCGGCAGGATCGCTCGCCCCAGTTCGACCTGCACGCCCAGGACGGAGAAGTAATCACCGCTGACGAGTTCGGCGAAGAGCGTCTCGACGTCGTCAACGCGGTCGGCTTGAACCGGCGCGAGCCGGATCGCGGCCAGCTCGGAGAACACGTCTCGAGTGCCCTCGCGGATTTCCTCGAAATCGGGATAACAGAACGCGCCATAAGCGAAGTGCGGCCGGGAACTGTAGATGTCCACCAGCTCACCCGGCCGCTCGAGCGGCGGTTCGCGGATCAGCACCGCGTTAACAACGGTGAAGATGGCGGTGTTCGCGCCGATCCCCAGCGCCAGCGAGAGGATCGCGGTCAGAGTGAATCCCGGGCTGCGCGCCAGGCGGCGGGCGGCGTAGCGGACGTCCAGCCAGTATCTGAGGACGAAGGGGTCGCCTGTCTGGGCCTTGTGGCGCGTCAGCTTCCGCGGCGACTGCAAGTCGAGATCATCTTGGTGGGTCATCGGGTGCTCCTGGTTGTGGATGATCCCGGCAAATAGCGGCCGATCCACACTACGTGCGGAACAAGGATCTGGTGTCGGCTGGGTGTATGGTCTGGAAGCGTAAGCTTGGCGATGTCTCTGGCCGAGCGCGGCTGGATGGGCGATCTTGTTCGCCTGGTCACTGTCAATCGACACGTCCATCGAGATCCATCGCGACAGCAGCCCCATACACCCTGTCCCCGAGGTGGAACCATGCTGAGGATGATCCTGCTGAGAGCCGGGCCAGTCAGCGTAGCGGCGCTTGGCGTCGTCTTGCCAAGCCTGGCGAGCGCCCAGGACGAGGCTGCCGAGCTGCGCCTGAACTCGCGAATCGAGCGGGAGCTGGCGCCGGGCGACTTGCACGCGTTCCGTGTCAATTTGCGTTCCGACCAGTACCTGTTCGCGACTGTGGAACAGCTTGGGATCGACGTCGTGGTTCGGATCCACGATCCGGCGGGCAGACCAGTCGATGAGATCGACGGGTCTGGAGAACGTGGGGCGG
>JASFTI010000191.1:0-6908 GCA_050053635.1 Gemmatimonadales bacterium | reverse complement strand
GGTGTGCCCTGTGACCGGCCACCGGTATGCGCGTGCGTGTCGATGAGGCCCGGCAGTACGTACATGCCGTGGGCGTCGATCTCGCGGGTCGCCTCGCCCGGGCGCCTCTCCTCGTTGATCGGCAGGCCGGGTGTGCCGACGCTCCTCACCTGCACGATCCGGTTCCCCTCGATCACGATGTCGATGGGACCCCGTGGCGGCGCACCGGTCCCGTCGATCAGCGTGGCCCCGCGGATGATCAGGCGCTCGAAGGGACCTCCGCCCTCGGCGGGCCCTCGAGCCGGCGCGTGTTGGACAGTCCGTCGTTCCCGAGTCTCCTGTGGCTGACCGTCGGCGACGACCGCGAGGTTCAGGGCCACAGGAAGCGCAAGTGCTAATAGCAGACGCATCAGCTTCTCCCTCCGGAGGATCGGCGAGCCGCCCAGGCGGCCAAGGCAAGCAGCGATAGGATCGAGCCACAAGATCGCCGGCCCGCCGCCGCCTGGCAATCGGGCGACCCCGGAGGGGGGCGGTACAAGGGAGTATTTGCGAGCGGCCAGCAGATCGCTAATTTGGATATGCAAGCCACAGGGAAACTTGGCGCAGGAAGTGGGATCCCATGCCTATTGAGCCGCTCGGTCAGGAAGAGATCCGTAACTGGCTGACCAGGCGCGAGCTATTCGCGAGCCTGCGTCGCCTGCGGCGCTGCAGAAACGGTCACTTCTCCTGCTCGACCCACACGGATGGGCCGTGTTTCGAGGTCCTGCACGACCGGTTCCGCGCGATGGCGAGGGATCGGGCGAACGAGCTGGTGGCCTGCGGCGCCGATCGGGCGAAGTTGTGGAGCTCGATCTACCGGAACTTCCCGGTCCTCGCCCCGACGACGGTGGATTCGATTATCGATGAGGCCTTCGATTACGGGCTTCCTACCGCGGAACACTAGATGGGCATCGCCGCCAGCGCGCGCCAGATGTAGACGGACGCCACTGTTCGGTAAGGACGCCAGCGCTCGGCGCGTTCGATCATCTCCTCCACAGCGTTGCAGCCGAAGTAGCGCTCCATCCCCTTACGGATCCCCAGGTCACCCACCGGAAGGATGTCCGGTCGCCGCATCGAGAACATAAGGAACATCTCCGCCGTCCAGCGGCCGATACCGACGATCGCGGTGAGTCGCTGGAGGATTTCTTCGTCGCTCAGCCGTGAAAAGCGCACACCGCTCAAGTCGCCGACCTCGAACGCCTCCGCCAGCGCGCGCAGGTAACGCGCCTTCTGCCGCGAGACGCCGGCCGCGCGCAGCTTCTTCGCCGGCGTCGAACGCACCGATCGCGGGTCGGGAAAGCGACGGTGGGGATAGAGCGCTCTCACGCGGCCGATGATCGTCCGCGCCGCGGCGCCCGAGACCTGTTGGGCGAGTATCGCGCAGCAGAGGACCCAGAAGTAGGGGCGATGGCCGCGCAACTCGATGGGGCCGACCGCTTCGATCAGCGGCCGCAAAGTGCGGTCGCGGCGCAGGACCGTTACAGCGTCACCCATCGTCCAGCGTGCCGCGCTCGAGCTCGCTGCCACCAGTCCGCGACGGTCCGCTAGCCCTCGAGGCCTTTGGGCGGCCCCAGGACCTCGGCCCAGATGACCGCCTTCTGCACCGGATTCCAGTAGCGACGCTCGGGCAGTCGGCCACGTCGGCCGCGCGGCACCTCGCGCGCCCCTTTCTCCATATAGCGATCGTGGAACTCGGCGTGCGAAGCCACCGGTTCTTCTATACCGTAGCGGTCGTGGAAGCGCTCGTGGTCCTCCGGCCGGCGCGGTCGCTCCAGCGACACGGGCTCTCCGCGCTCCAGCATCGCCCGCTCCTCGAGCGACAGCGGCTGCTGCTCGGGCTGGCGCAGCGGTTGCCGGGTCAGGGCCGGCCCATGCCGACGCTGCGCCGCCGCCTCCCTCCGCGCCTGGGTGATCGCGGCACCGCGATCGGCGGAGTGTCTGCGGCCCGTCCGGGCCTCCTCGCGCCGTCCGCCGGGCTGGTAGACGACTCTCTCGCGGCCGGGCGGTGCGGGCGGCGCCGGCTCGGGCGGTCCCTCGACCCGCGGTTTGCGCTCGAGGTTGATCCCCAGTTCCTCGGCGACCAGGTCTTGGAGTCCGGCGGGCAGCTTCTCGAGCCCGCCTTCTTCGTCGTCCTGCGCCTCCCGTTGGGCCGGCGCCTCAGCCTTCGCCTTCTGGGCGGCCTTGAGGACTCGCTCGACCAGGCCGATGACGATGAAGAAGATGATGAGCGTCAGGAACTCGTCCACAGCGCGTGTCCTCCGCTAACCCATCAATTGGACGAACCGCCGCTCGGCGGCTGCTCCTTGCCACTGTCGGCGATCGATTCGCGCATCGCCGTGTCGCTCACGATGTTCCGGTAGCGGGCGTAGTCCATGATCCCCAGGTTACCCGCGCGGAACGCCTCGGCCATCGCCAGCGGGACCTGCGCCTCCGCCTCGACGACTCGGGCGCGCATCTCACCGACTAGCGCCTTCTTCTCCTGTTCCTCCGCCACCGCCATCGCCCGCCGCTGCTCGGCCTTCGCCTGGAATACCCGCTTGTCGGCCTCGGCCTGGTCGGCCTGCAGCTCGGCACCGATGTTCTTGCCCACATCGACGTCGGCGATGTCGATCGAGAGGATCTCGAACGCGGTTCCCGAGTCGAGACCCTTCTGCAGGACAGTCTTCGAGATCGAGTCCGGGTTCTCGAGTACCGCCTTGTGAGAGTCGGCCGACCCGATGGTCGAGACGATACCCTCGCCGACCCGGGCGAGGATCGTCTCTTCGCCGGCACCGCCGACCAGGCGGTGGATATTCGCACGCACCGTGACCCGCGCCTGCGCGATCAGCTGGATCCCGTCCTTCGCCACCGCGGCGACCTTCGGCGTCTGGATCACCTTCGGGTTCACCGAGACCTGCACCGCCTCGAACACGTCGCGGCCCGCCAGGTCGATCGCCGCCGCACGCTGGAAGTTGAGGTCGATATTCGCCTTGTCGGCGCTGATCAGCGAGTTCACCACGTGCCCCACACGGCCACCCGCCAGATAGTGGCTCTCCAGCTCGCTGATATTGAGCTTGAGGCCCGCTTTGGTGGCGGCGATCAGCGGCATGATGATGCCCGTCGGGCTGACGCGGCGCAGCCGCATCCCGATCAGCGTGGTTAGCGCCACGTAGGCCCCCGATGCCAGCGCCGTGACCCAAAGTCGCACCGGCACCATCCAAAAGATGAACAGGACCACCACGACGACCGCGATGACTATGAATGCCGTACTCCCTACGAACAGTCCTTCCATCTTAGTATCCCCTTCTCAACTGTCTCGATGTTTCCATGTGCGCCGGCACGCCGCGCGGATCATTCCGATGCCTGCGGCTTTACCTCGCGCACCACATGACGGTAACCCTCGGATCGGGTAATCTCGATCTTGCTACCTGACTCGATCCACGGACCCTCGCTGACCACATCGACCCGCTCGTCGTTGAAGATACCGACCCCGGCCGGCCGCAACGTCGTCGCTGCCTCGCCCACGTGGCCAACGAGGTCCGCTCGAACGTCGCCAGAGATGTAGCCCGCCTCCCTCGTCGTCGCCTCCCGCAAAAAGATGCCGCCCAGTCTGCGGCTCCACCTCAGGTGTCGCAGGAACGCGTAGGCGAACGCCCCGGTCAGGGCCATCGCCACGCCGATCGCCGCAAACGCGGTCCCGATGTCCATAAAGGTCGGGAACCGTCCCAGCATCGACATCACCAGACCAGCGCCCAGCGCTACTATTCCGAGCGTACCCGCGACGCCGAAGCCGGGAATGACGAATACCTCGAGCGCGACCAGGACGAGACCGGCCGCGATAAGGAGCATCTCCTCCCAACCCGCCAGCCCGACGATCAGATGCGCGCCGAAGAACAGGCCCAGCCCGATCAGGCCGGCTAGACCGCCGAACCCGAAGCCGGGCGTCTTCACTTCGAACAACAATCCCAAAAAGCCGAGGGACAAGAGCAGCGGGGCCACGATCGGGTTGGTCAAGAAGCGGACGATGTTCTCCGCCCAGTTCGGGCTCGTGGTAACCACCGACGCGTTGCGCTCTCCCAGCTCGGCCAGCAGCTCACCCAGCGTAGCGAACTCGCCACGCGCGTAGCCGATGGCGAGCGCCTCGTCCGCCGAAAGCGTCAGCAGCTTACCCGCCTCGACGACCCCTGGAACCTCGATCTCCTCGTCAACCATAGCCTCGGCGATGCGCGGATCGAGATCCTGTGCCTCGGCCAGCGACCGGAACTCGGAGCGCATCGCGCTCACCATCTTCTCGCTCGCCTTTTCCCCGCTGCCGATGACCGGCGTCGCCGCACCCAGCGTCGCGCCCGGCCGCACATAGATCGCCCGCGCCGACAGAGCAATCATCGCCCCCGCCGAAAGCGCGCGATCCACGTAGGCGTAGACCGGCACGGGCGATTCCTGAACCGCATCGACGATCTGCCACGCCGCATCGACTCGGCCGCCCGGCGTGTTGATGTCGAGCACGGCGAAACGCGCTCCCTCCTCATTTGCGCTCTCCAGGCTACGCTGCACGTAGGGGCCAAGCCCCCTGTCGATCGTCCCCGTGATCGGGATGCGATAGACCTCCTGGGCGCCCAGCGCCAGCGGCGTAAGTGCCAGTGCCAGCGCCGGCAGCAGCAGAGATCGAACTATGTGTCGCTGAGTTCTCATGACCGTAAACGGTGGACAGGCCCTGGTTCCCGTTGGAAGTTCAGCGGTCCGCGTCTCCCCTAAAGCCAGTGGTGATAAGGAGAAAATACACCCGGCCGCCCAACCCGGCAACGCACCTCCTGCTAAGGCATACACGCGAATCCCTCGATTCTTCGCAGCCGACCGCTATCCCGTCGCTTGCACCGGGGAGTACCCCCGGATAGCTTCCCCGATCGAGCGTTCGACAAAGACCGCAAGTCCGAAGCGCGCCCACACGACCGCACACCCTGCGAGCATGGCTGAAAACGCGTTGCCCACATCGACCGAGCACGAGGAGAAGCTCGAGCGGCTGCTCGGCTTGGCCGCCGAGATCTTCGCCGAGAAAGGCTACCACCATGCCTCGATTCGTGATCTGTCGAAGCGCGCCGGCACCAGCCTTTCAGGCCTCTACTACTATTTCGACAGCAAGCAAGAGCTCCTCGCCATGATCCAGGACCGCAGTCTTCGCAAGGTGCTGGCGACGCTGAGGAGCAAGCTGGAGGGCGTCGACAGCGCGGAGGAGAAGCTGCGCGTGTTGGTGTACAACCACGTCGGCTTCTTTTCCGAGAACATGGCGGCGATGCGGGTCATCACTCACGAGTACGATTCGCTGGAAGGCGAGTATCGCAAGCGGATCACCGAGTTACGGCGCGAGTACTCGGATGTATGCCAGGAGATCTTGCGCGAGGTGCGGCGCTTCACCAGCGCCGGCGACGTCGCTCCCCTGAATGTCGCTACCTCGGCGCTTTTCGGGATGATGAACTGGATCTACGCCTGGTATACCCCCGGCAGCAACGTGCCTGTGGAGCGGCTGGCGGAGCACCTCTACAGGCTCTTCACCGGCGGCTTCATCGGCCGCCCCGGCAAGTCCTCGACAGGGCGAGTTGCCGGTTAATCAGCCTCAACCATCGACAGTTGGAGGAACGAGCATGAGCGAGAAGAAGGCCAATCTTGTCGGCTATTCGGTGCAGGATGGGGTCGCGATCCTGGAACTGACCGACCCGCCGGCCAACACGTACACGTACGAGATGATGCGCGAACTGGACGATGCGATCCTCGAGGCCCGCTTCGACGAAAACGTCCATGTCATCGTGATTCGCGGGTCGGGCGACAAGTTCTTCTGCGCCGGCGCCGACATCAACATGCTCCAGACATCCGACCCGTACTTCAAGTATTTCTTCTGCCTCCACGCCAACGAGACCCTGAATCGCCTGGAGCAAACGCCGAAGCTGGTGATCGCCGCGCTGAACGGCCACACCGTGGGCGGCGGCCTCGAGATCGCGCTCGCCGCCGACATCCGGATCGCCAAACAGGGCGGCGGCAAAATCGGGCTGCCGGAGGTGAACCTCGGTGTGCTGCCGGGCACCGGTGGAACCCAGCGCCTGGGTCGCCTCGTTGGCAAATCGAAAGCGATCGAGCTGATGGCCACCGGCGCGACCTTCCCCTTCGAGAAGGGTCAGGAGCTGGGCCTCATCAACCAGATCTTCGAGGCGGAAGGCTTCTGGGATCAGGTCGTGGATTACGCCAAGCAGTTCGTGCCGCCGCAGCGTGCCTCCAAGGCGGTCGGCCGGATCAAGCGCGCCGTCTGCAGCGGTCTCGAGGTCCCCTTCGGTGAAGGCCTCGCCATCGAGCGCGAGATGCAGCAGCAGCTGTTCGAGTCGGCGGACGCGCGGGAGGGGCTCGCCGCGTATGTCGAGAAGCGGAAGCCGGACTTCAGGGGACAGTAGCCTGTAGCCAGTAGCCAGTAGGCAGTAGGCAGTGAGCGGTGGTTTCGCCCGATCAGCGGTCGATGCTACCGCTTACCGCCTACCGCTCACCGCCCATCGGGAAACACATGGACGTCGAACTGCAAACAAAGCTCTACATCGGCGGTGAATTCGTCGACGCAACCGACGGCTCCACCTTCGAGGTAGAGAACCCCGCCGAGGCTTCTACTCTCGCGGAGGTCGCCGAGGCGAAGGAGCCCGACATCGACCGCGCGGTAACAGCCGCACGAGGTGCGTTCGAGTCCGACGACTGGCAGGGGATGGCCGCGCGCGAGCGGGGTCGGCTGCTCTACCGACTGGCCGACCTGGTGGAGGACGAGGCCGACCGGCTGGCCCGCATCGAGACGCTGCAGAACGGCAAGCCGTACTTCGAGTCGCGGCAGGTCGACCTTCCCGAGATCGTCGCGATCCTCCGTTATTACGCGGGCTGGGCCG
>JASFTI010000190.1:0-6932 GCA_050053635.1 Gemmatimonadales bacterium | reverse complement strand
CCCCGACGTAGCCCAGGAAGCGGTTGACCTCGTCCGTCGGCTGATCGAAGGCCGGCCGCTCCACGAACACCTCGTCGTCGGTACACGCGCCCAAGGCGAGGCCGAGCACCGCGACCAGCGGCGCTATAAGCCACGCACTCATGGTAACTCTCTTTCTCACAGGCGCCTCCAGAGAAGGGGTTTGAACGTTACGGTGCTGCTCTACAGGGCAAAAGGCTCGGTGTTCTTACAGGCATCTTCCGGGCCGCGAAGCCTGATCACCTAAGTATAGTCAGAACAACAACTTACCAGAGCCAGTGGCTCGGCTGACGGCCGAGGATTGGGGCATACCGTCACATTGAGGGGCTAATCCGACTGGAATCATTCTCAGCATTGATTCTGAGAACCCTGCCATAATAATGCCTCCGCCGGAAACCGCAATACTCCACCACCGGCACCGCAACGCCCACTTCTGACCGGCCGCGGGCAGCGGCCTCATGAGCCCGCTCGCCGCCGAGGGTGCGGGTAAATGTTGGGCTGTGGCCGTTTCGGCTTGGCTGGAGGGGCTTTGCAGGCGTGTGGCTGGGTGGGGCGTCGTGTCTCAGCGGCCGTCGCCAGCGGCGCTCTGGGTCACCACATTCTTGCCCCGATCCTTGGAGGCGTAGAGGGCCCGGTCGGCGTTCGCCACCAGGCTGTCGTAGTCCTTGCCGTCGACCGGGTAGCAGGCGACCCCGAGGGAGATGGTGGCGCCGGAGCACTTGCCGCACCCGGCGACAGCTGCCCGCAGGCGCTCGGCGAGCACTCCAGCCTCCTGGCGATCGGTCTCGGGCAGCATGATGATGAATTCATCGCCGCCCCAGCGACAAACCAGGTCGCTGCCCCGCAGCTGCGAAGCGAGGGCCCGTCCGATGGCGGAGAGGGTGTAATCGGCCTCGACGTGGCCGATCCGGTCGTTGATGTCCTTGAAGTCGTCGACATCGACGAAGACGATGGAGAAGGACCGGCCGGTGCGGTCGCTGCGTTTGAGCTCGGCCGCCAGCGCTTCGCGAAAGCGCCGCGAGTTGCCGAGCCCGGTCAGCGCGTCGGTGACGGCCTGCTTCTCGATCTCGGCCTGGAAGGCGCTGAAGTAGCCCTCGGCGATGGCGAAGAGGATCCGGTCGATGCAGCGGTTCAACCGCGTCATCAAATCGAAGAACGGACGGTCGCTGTCTCGAAACACGTCACGGGAGGCCAGAATCATGGCCTGGCGCAGTCGCATATAGGCCTCGAGGGCGCTGATCAGCGTGCCGCCGGCCTCGACGTGCTTCTCCGCCAGGCGCCGCCCGATCTGCTGGTTATCACCTTGGCCGAGGAAGCTGCGGTAGTGCCAGGGGTCGCAGAGAACCTCGGATACGCCTTTCACCAGCGCCTCGACGTCCGTCTGCAAGCCGCCGTAGGGGAACGGTTCGCCGCGTTCCGAGACCCGCTTCTCGAAGGCCTCGGCCCAGTCCGCCGCCAGCTGAGCGGTGTCCTGGTTCAGGGCGTCGGCGGCCTTGGAGAATACGGCTTCACGGGCCCGTTTCGGCGACCGAGACATACAGCCTCCGGCTACGGTTGCACAGGTTCATCTGGCGGGTTTTGCAAGGACGGCAGGTCCGGCAGAGAAAAAAACATCGATTCCCGGCAGTGGTCAAGCTGCGCAAACTGTTGACGGACCGTTCGATCGCCTAAATGTCGGCCACTAAACGAGCAAGCGAGTCAGTATCGACACGGCCGCTCCCGTGGCGGTGGCGATCAGGTTGACCGCGTCGTTATCGATGCCCGGGAGGCCCGCGACCCGCAGTGCACGCTCCGGGCAGTCGGCATGGCGTGCAACCTCGGGGTCCGCCCCACAGGCCGGACAGTGGTAGACGGCCTGGAAGCCAGCCCCGGCGACCGAATCGGCCAGCGAGCCCGCCAGGCCGCCCAGCGCGACGGTGGCCAGGGCGCCGGCACCCAGGCCCGGCACCAGCCAGCGGCCCACGCCGGCGACTGCCAGCGCGCCCACCGCCGCCGCCAGAGTGCCGGGAAACGAGACCGCCCCGGAAGTACCGGGCGGCTGCCGCCGAAACGTGAGGATCGAGCGCGGCCGGCGGCCCAGACGCACCCCCACCTCGGTAGCCCAGGTGTCCGCCGTAGCGGCGGCGACTGCGCCCAACAGAGCCACATCTGCAAAAGCGTGCAGCGCATGGAAGCACGCCGCCAGCGCCGCCAGCGATCCGTTGGCCAGCACCTGACGCGCCCCGCGCCTCGATCGCGCGCCGCCGCCCGGCAGCGTCGATAACGCGCTCGAGCTCACAAAGAAGAGCGCCAGCACGACGGCCGGTCCGAGCCCCGCTAAGCCGAAGACCATGCTTCCAACGACTGTTCCGGCCACCGCACCGCGTGCAGTAAGCGCACCCAGTCGCCAGGCGGCAACAGACACCGCCGCCGCCGCTCCGACTGCGATGAGCCCCCTGATCAGAAGCTCCACTTGTCTCCTCGCCTTGCCTCTAAATCTTGCGTCTTGCGACCGCGGGGCAGGCGATTATTCTCGGAGCGATGCGCAATTCACGCAACGACTCCGAAGGAGCCGGTATCCGGAATAGCCTCGTCCTAGCCGGTCCGGTCATCTTCGTCGTGTTGTTGTTACTTCCCAGACCCGGGGACATTTCGCCGGCGGCTCACGCCACCCTCGCCATGGCCGGCTGGATGGCCGCCTGGTGGCTGACCGTCGCCGTTCCTCTGGCCGTCACCGCGCTGCTGCCCCTAGTACTCATCCCGGTGCTCGGCATCGGATCCCCGGCCGCCGCAGCGGCTCCTTACGCGAACCCTGTCATCTTCCTCTTCATGGGCGGCTTTTTCATCGCTGCAGCGATGCAGCGCTGGCAACTCCACCGGCGCGTCGCCCTCGCCGTCGTCTCCTGGACCGGCACGTCACCTCGACGACTGGTGGGTGGCTTCATGCTCGCCTGCGCTCTGCTCAGCATGTGGATGTCCAACACGGCGGCGACGCTCATGATGATGCCCATCGGCATTGCCGTCCTCAGCCTGCTGAAAGCGCCAGGCACCGAAGGCGCGACACACGATGCCGCCCCCGGTCTCGGCATCGCGCTAATGCTCGGCATCGCCTACGCCGGCTCGATCGGCGGCGTCTCCACGCTGATCGGCACGCCACCCAACGCCGTGCTCGCCGGCCTGGCGGACGAGCTGCTCGATCTCGACCTCTCCTTCGCACGCTGGATGTCCATCGGACTGCCGGTCACCGTCTTGATGCTGGGCGGCTGCTGGGCGCTCCTCTGCCTCGTCCTCTTCAAGCTGCCCGCAAGACCGCTGCCCGGCGCGTCCGGGGTCATCGAGGGGGAGCGCAACAAGCTGGGAAACTGGCACCCGGCAGAACGCGTGACGGCCGCCGTCTTCGCGTTGGCGGCGCTCGCCTGGGTTCTGCGGGCACCGAAACAGATCGGAGACCTGACGATCCCCGGCGTGCAGACTCTGCTGCCGCAGGTAGGCGACGCGACCATCGCCATCACCGCCGCGCTCGTGCTCTTTCTGTGGCCAGCTCGCGATCGTGACGGGGACAGCACCCGAGTGCTTGACTGGCAGCACGCGCGCTCGATACCGTGGGATATCCTCGTCCTGTTCGGCGGCGGCCTGTCCCTGGCCTCCGCCTTCGAGTCGACTGGGTTGACGGAGTGGTTGGGTGGAGAGCTCGCCGTACTCGCCGGCCTCCCGGACATGCTGATCATCGCCGCGGTCGCGACCACGTTCGTGTTCGTCACCGAGATCACCTCGAACACGGCCACCGCGACCCTCGGCCTGCCCGTAATGGCGGCTCTCGGACCCTCGGTCGGCGTCGAGCCGCTGGCGCTGATGACTGCCGCCGCGATGGGCGCATCGATGGCCTTCATGCTGCCCGTCGCCACACCGCCCAACGCCATCGTCTTCGGGACCGGCTACATTAGCCCCGCCGACATGAGGCGCGCCGGCTTCTGGCTCAACTTGATGGGCATCGTGGTGATTACCGCGGCTGTAGCGATCAGATTCGGGTGATCGCACCGGTGAAACGTGCAGGGGAATGAACCCTCAAAATCGAGAAATCGACGCCAGACTGCCCCTAGCACTGCTGCAGGCCGTACAGCAGCAGGATACCCCACCGCAACTGATGCCGGATGAACACCCCCATTCCTTCTTTCGCCACCGCCTCGGGCTCAGCGGCGTCGTCGAGCACCAGATCCGCCAGTTCCGACGTCTAGCGCGCCAGCGCCGCCGCGTCGCCGAACCCGAGGTCGCCGCGCTCCTCGAGCTGATCGCCCGCCGCTCCGACGCCGGCGCCGTCCTCACCGCCGCCGGGCGCGAGCTGGCCCAGCTCTACTTCTCGGGGCCAGCCGGCGTGCTCCGCCGCATCGCCCGGCGATTGCCACTACCGCTGCGCGAGCGCGCCGCCCTCCGCACGCTGCGCACCGCTCACGGCACTTACCTGATCGCCGCCGACAAGGCCATCGCGGCCAAGCCGCTCGAGATCCGCGCCACCGACGCTCTTACCGCCCGCGTCGGCGAGTACAGCGCCGCCTGCAAACTGTACAGTTCGCTCGCCGCCAGCCTGCTGGAGCTGAGTGGGCTTGGACGGACGACTGTGGCGCACACTCACTGTCAACGGCGTGGCGACGATGCGTGTGTTTGGAGGGCTGAGGCGGACGGTGGGCGGTAGGCGGTACGCAGTAGGCAGTAGGCTGTTGGCGGTGATCAGCAGTTCTTGTAGTCACTCGCTGTCAGTTACTGCTCACCGCCGCACTGCTCACCGCCTACCGCTCGCCGAGCGCCGACCTTCCATCGTCCACGCCGGAGCATGACAGCCTCGCGGAGCTCTCAGTGTAGTTCACTCGGTTCCACGTGCACGACGACGTCTTCCAGATTCAGCTCCGCGGCGACGCGCCGCTCGACCTCATCAGCGATCGCATGCGCCTGGCGGACCTGGGTGGCGGGATGGACGCGCACGGTGAGCTCGGCGAATCCCTCGCCGGGCCGGCCGCGGGAGCGGACGTCCGACACAGTCTCGACGCCTTCCACGGCGGAGGCGACCTCAAAGACACGATTCGCGTCGACAGCAGCCTGGTCGACCAGGACCGGAACCGTTCTGCGTAGGATCTGGTAGCCGCTGTGCGCGACGACGGTCGCCACGATCACCGCCAGAACCGAATCGGCCTGCCCCCACCCCAGCCGGACCAGGCCCAGGCCGGCCAGCACGGCCAGCGTTACCCAGACATCGGCCTGCGTGTGCCGCGCATCGGCGAGCAGCAACTCGCTGCGATATTCCCTGCCGCGCCGGCGCTCGTAGTAGGCGATCGCCACGTTCACCAGCATCGTCACCGCCAGGATGACTATGGCCCTCGCGTCGGGGTCCGGCGCTGGCGCACCGCGAATCAGCCTCAGCGTCGCGGACCTCAGCAGCTCGAAGCAGGTGATGGAGAGGAAACCCGCGATCACGAAGGCGCCCAACGTCTCGAACTTACCGTGCCCATAGGGATGCTCATCGTCGGGCGGCGCGGCGGCGAGGTAGATCGCCGTCAGCGCGATCACGTTGTTGAGGGCGTCGGTTCCAGAGTGGGCCGCGTCACCCAGCACCGATAGCGACCCGATGACCCAACCCACGGCCACCTTGACCCCGACCAGCGCCAGGTTGGCCCAGAGGATCCAGAACAGGATCCGCCGTACCCGGCGCTGCCGCTCCAGATCATCCCATTCCCGCGGCCTGCGCATACCCGGAGGCCGGACCGCGGCGCTTTTACGCCACCAGCGGCTCATTTGCGCCGGCGACTGAGAAGCCACCCCCGCTCGATCGAGCTCGGCTCTTCCACCCGGACGAACGCTTCCGGGTCCCAGCGCTCGACCAACCGTGTAACCTCTTTCAGCGAGCGCCGCTTCACGACCGTGTAGACGATCTCCACGCGACCCTCGCGTCCCTGGCCCAGCATCTCGGTGGCACCGAAACCCGCATCGCGCAGAGCCTCGGCGATCTCGACCCCGGCGGCGCGCGACACCACCTGTACCTCGGCCAACCCGAGGGCCAGCTTCTCTTCGATCGTCATCCCTACCCACGTACCGGCCGCGAACCCGCCGGCGTAGGCGAGTACCAGCAGCGGGGAACTCAGATTGCGAACCACCGTGCCGACAACCACTATCCAGATCAAGATCTCGACGAACCCGACCGACGCCGCGAGCAGCTTCCGGCCACGGACAGCCGAGATCAGCCGCAGCGTCGCCAGTGATACGTCAACTATGCGCAGCAGGAAGATGAGTATCGGGCCGAGCGGCCCGGCCAAGAGCTGTTCCATTCAAGGGGTGCAGCGTTGCCACTGCCGTCAGTGTGATTCTCAGACTGACTCGCCGGCAGGCAATATGTTGGGTCGCGGCCGACACGCAAGCAGCCAAGAGGCAGGATGACCGCCAAAGCCAGGGACACCCTTCAATCCTCGCTCCAGGCGATCGACGGCAAAGGCTACGGCGCGTACAAACGGATAGCTGACAGCTACGATTTCGGCGACCACACCCTTCACGTCGACTACGTCCAGGGTGACCCCTTCGCCTCACCCAGTCGGCTACGCGCCGTCTTTCCGCCCGAGATAACCAGTTTGCCCGACGCTGTTCTGCAGCCGCGTGTCCGGCGCGTGGCGACAGCCGACTTCCTCAACCGCCTGCTACACCGCGAGCTCCGTTCGGTCAGCCGCGACCGCGGCAGCGGCAAGAGCGGAGCGGTCAGCATCCTGCAGCCAGGACAGTGCATCCTCGAACGTACCAGCCTGCAGATCGACGAGGCGGGTACCGTCGTCGCCCGCTTTACCGCGGGACTACCCGCCGCCGGCCGCCGCGTGCTCGGTCGTCAAGCGGCCGAGATGCTGCTCGGCGACATTCCCCGCGCCCTGCGCAGCGTTTTGGCGCCCGCGACCGGCGAGCTC
>JASFTI010000189.1:0-6953 GCA_050053635.1 Gemmatimonadales bacterium | reverse complement strand
GCCTCTACCCGATCACGCTCGGGTTCGGTGACCCGCGGCCACAGCGCGGGCGACCGCGGCTCGCCGACCGTGAGGCCGGGCAGCGGATCATCGAAAGGCTGATCGAGCTATCACGACCGTTGGGCACGGACATCCACTACCTGGCCGACGAGAACATCGGCGTGATACGGGCGGCGGACATCCGGCTGGCCGAAGAGCGACGGACCGGGATCGACGACGCGACGGCGGAGCGCATCGAAGCGATCCATCGCGACGTTGTCTTCGCCGACATGCACGCTCATCCCAGCCGCTTCCACCGGGCCAACGTACCGCGGATCGGCGAGGATGAGCTCGCCCGCTACCGGCGCGGGCACGTCGATGTCGTGGTCTCGACCATCAGCACCGACGCCGTCTATGGTGGCGGCTACGTCGAGCGCGACGGCACTCGCGTCGAACGGGGCGAGCACAAGCCGGATCCCGGCCAGCCCTTCGCCTTCACCGAGGACCGGATCGAGCGGATCCTGCAGACGATCGCCGACGGTGATGCCGTGCTGGCCGAGAGCCCGGCGGCTGTCCTCGAGGCTCGCAGACAGGGACAGGTCGCGCTGCTGCCGGCGCTGGAGGGCGCCGACGGGCTCGACGGACAGATCGGCAACGTGGGCGCGTTCTACGAGATGGGGGTCCGCCTGATCCAGCTCGTACACTTCCGCGACAACGAGCTGGGCCATATCCAGACCTACCCGTACTCACCCGGTGGCCTGACTCCGTTCGGTAGCCAGGTGGTCGAGGAGTGTAACCGATTGGGGATCGTCATCGACCTGGCGCACGCCAACACGCAAACGATCCACGATGTGCTCGCGGCCTCGGGTCATCCGGTCATCTTCAGTCATACCGGTGTGAAGGCTCTGCGCGAACACGATCGCCACCTCAGCGACGCCGAGATCCAGGCAATCGCTGCTGGCGGCGGCGTGATCGGCATCTGGCCCAGCGGAAGTCTCTTACCCCGCATGGAGGACATGGTCCGCCACATCGACTACGTTAAGGAACTCGTCGGCGTCGACCACGTGGGCATCGGCAGCGACCTGAGAGGGATGAGCCGCTACACGGAGCCGTTCGGGTCCGAGGCGAACTTCCGGGCGATCGCCGCCGCTCTGCTGAAACGCGGGTACAGCGACGAGGAGGTCGGCAAGATCATGGGCGGAAACTTCTTCCGCGTCTGGCAGCAAGTCACCGAGAATCGCACGAGAGGATAATCGCATGAGCACAAGGCGCTTTGCCTCGATCATCCTGGTCCTACCGCTACTCGCCCTCACCGATGCGGGCTGGCAGGAGAGCGCGCTCGCCCAGAGCCGCGATGCGGACCGCAACGTGGTCTACGATCCCGCGCTCTTCGCCGACCTGGCCTACCGGATGGTCGGCCCGTCACGCGGCGGCCGCGTGACCGCGGTCACCGGGATCGCCGAGCAGCCCGGCACATTTTACATGGGGGCAACCGGCGGCGGCGTCTGGAAGACCGAGGACTACGGCCAGTCGTGGGTGAACGTATCCGACGGTTACTTCGAGACCGCGTCGATCGGCGCGCTCGACGTCGCCAATTCGAATCCGGCTGTCCTGTACGTCGGGACCGGCTCCGACGGAATCCGCAGCAACGTGATCACGGGACGCGGCGTCTACAAGTCGACCGACGCCGGCCAAAGTTGGAGCTTCTTGGGACTGAGAGACGCCGGGCAGATCGGCGCGGTGATCATCCACCCAGACGACCCCGACCTGGTCTACGTTGCCGCGATCGGCCAGGCGTTCGCGCCCAACCCGACGCGTGGCGTCTACCGCACGAAGGACGGCGGCGTCAGCTGGGAACAGATACTCTTCGTTTCCGACAGCACCGGCGCCGTCGACCTCGAGTTCGCTCCCGACAATCCGCGCGAGATCTACGCCTCGATGTGGCGCGCCGAGCGAAAGCCGTGGACGATCATCAGCGGCGCACGGGAGGGCGGCGTCTACAAATCGACCGACGGCGGCGACAGTTGGACGAAGCTGACGAACGGGCTACCGGGGGACCTCATCGGTAAGAGCGACCTCGCCGTTTCGGCGGCAAACCCCGACCGGCTCTACGTGCTGATGGAGGCTCCCGAGCCCGAGCGTGGCTTGTACCGCTCCGACGACCGCGGCGCCAGCTTCCGGCTCGTCAACAGCGAACCGGGGCTCACCGACCGACCCTTCTACTACTGCAACGTCGATGCCGACCCGTCGAACGCCGACGTCGTCTACGTGAACAGCACACGCTTCTATAAGTCGGAGGACGGAGGCGCGACGTTCCGACGGCGGAGCACACCGCACGGCGACAACCACGACATGTGGATCAACCCGAACGACGCGGACCTCTACATCCAGTCGAACGACGGCGGTGCCAACGTCACACGCGACGGTGGCCGTACCTGGTCGACCCAGCGCAACCAGCCGACCGCCGAGCTCTACCAGGTTGACGTCGACGATCGCTTCCCCTACTGGCTCTACGCCGGCCAGCAGGACAACTCGACCATCGCCGTGCCCAGCCTGCCGCCCTACTCGGCGCCGGGCGGAGCGACGGCGCACTGGCGGTCGATCGGCGGCTGCGAGACGGGGCCGGCGGTGCCGAAGCCCGGTGAGGCGAACATCGTCTATGCGAACTGCAAGGGCCGCTTCGGCCGCTACAACGCCGCGACGGGACAGGAGAAACAGTACTACGTCGGCGCGCAGAACCTCTACGGGCACAATCCCAAGGATCTCAACTATCGATTCCAGCGCGTATCGCCGATCGAGATCTCGCCGCACGACCCCAACGTGATCTACCACGCCTCACAGTACCTGCACCGCACCGTCGACGAGGGCGTCACCTGGGAGACGATCTCGCCGGACCTCACCGCTTTCAAGCCGGCACGGCAGATGGCTTCGGGGATGCCGCTCACCCGCGACATCACCGGCGAGGAGCACTACAGCACGCTCTACGCGGTGGAGGAGTCGCCGTTAACTCCCGGTCTGATCTGGGTCGGCGCCAACGACGGGCCGGTACACGTCACCCGCGACGGCGGTCGAACGTGGAGCGAGGTCACGCCGACCGACCTGCCGCCGGAGGGCCGCGTACAGACGATCGAGCCGTCGCCGCATCGGCCGGGCAAGGCCTACATCGCGGTCTTGCGCTACCTGCTGGGCGACTGGCAGCCGTACATCTATAGAACGGAAGATTACGGCGCTTCCTGGACGCGGCTGACTACCGGGGACAACGGCATACCGGCCGACTATCCGACGCGCGTCGTGCGCGAGGACCCCGACCGCGAGGGGCTGCTCTACGCCGGGACCGAGTTCGGGATGTACATCTCGTTCGACGACGGCGCGCACTGGCAGCCGTTCCAGTTGAATCTGCCGGTGACACCGGTCACCGACATCAAGGTTTACCGGCAGGACCTGGCGCTCTCGACGATGGGGCGCTCGTTCTGGATCCTCCACGACATCTCGCCGTTGCACGAGCTCGACCGCCGCGTCGCCTCGGCGCCGGTGCACCTGTTCCAACCGCGCGCCGCCTACCGGATGCGATACTCATCGTTCGGCCGCGGAGCGGCGGCCCCCGAGTACCCGGCCGCCGGTGCCGTGATCGACTACTACCTGGCCGAGGAGCCGGCCGGCGCGGTGAAGCTCGAGATCCTGGACGCGGGTGGGGACGTGATCCGCAACTTCACCAGCGAGGGCCCGGCGCGTCGCGAGCCGGCCCAGCCCGAATTCATGCGCTTCGGCTTCGCCGGCGGCACGCGACTCGAGGTAGCCGCCGGTATGCACCGCTTCACCTGGGATCTGCGTTATGCGGGCATTCGAGATCTTGAATCGGGACGGTCCGGGCGCGGTCCGAGGGCGGCGCCGGGGACCTACCAGGCACGGCTCAGCGTCGGCGATTGGAGCGAGACGCGCAGCTTCCAGGTACTGATCGACCCGCGCGTCGCCGCCGACGGCGTGACGCAGGAGGACCTCGAGGAACAACTCGCCTTCAATCTGCGACTGCTTGAACTGACGGGCGAAGCGCGCCGCACCGCACGACGCGTCGGTTCTCTGCACCAGGAGCTCGCCGGTCTTTCCGAGAAGACCGCCCATCAAGGCGTGCTGCGCCGGGCGGAATCGCTGGACGATCGGCTGGCAGCGATCGAGAGCCTCTTCGTCACCAGCGAAGAGGGTCGCTATCCGCAGCCGATGCTCCTCGACCAGCTCCGCTACCTAGGCAGCATGACGGACCGCGCTGACCAGAAGCTGGGCGCCGACGCCTATACGCGGTTCGATGAGTTGAAGGCGGAACTGGCGGGTCACCAGGCGGCGATCGAGCGGCTGCTGGAGACCGAACTGGCCGAGCTCAATACGCTGCTCGAGAGTCAGGGACTGGCGCCGCTGCCGATGACGGAGTCCTGAGGTCACCGAGCAGTCTGCATAACGAACCCCACCCGACGGTAAGACGTCGGGTGGGGCTCCTCTTGAGCCGGCAGATCTCTAACCGGAAATCTTGGCCACGGCATCCGCTCTCACCAGAGCGAACCCGGGGCTGTTGAAGTTGTTGTGTGCCACGGTCTGGAACAACTCGTTGGCGCGGTCGGTGTGGCCGGCCCCATCGTGAGCGAGGGCCCTCATGTAGGTCATGTAGATGTCGTCAGGGTTGCCCTGCTCGAAGTGGGCGAGCGCTGCCTCGTAGTTGTCCTGCAGCAGCTCGATCTGCCCCATCAGATCGTGCGCCGGCTCGTTCTTCCGCGGGTTCTGGTCGGGCCCGACGTGCTCCATGTACTCGCCCGCCTTCGCGCTGGCCGTAGCGTAGTCGCCCCGGTATGCGGCGAGCCATCCCTCGAACAGCGCGATGTTGGCGAGCTGAGCGCGCCGGTACTGGTCCGTGCCGACCTCCTCCGCCCGCTCCATTATCAGTGCGCTCGCCTCTTGAATAGCATGTTCCGCCGCCGGGATAATCCGGTGATGGATTGCGATGTTCGCGGCGGTCTGCAGAGCGAAGATCTTGTTCCCACGCGCATCGGGAATGTCCATTCCATCGATTCTTCCCACCAGCTCGTTCAGCTCCTCGATCGCACCCTGCGGATCGCCGGCGTGGACGCTGACCAGCGTTCGGTATACCGCGAAGGCCGCCTTCTCGTTCGGCGTACCGAGCTCGATAGCGGCGTCGTAGTCGGCCCGCGCCTGGTCGTAGTCACCCAAGAACGAATTCACGTGGCCCCGTTGCTGAAGCGGCAAGCCGTTCGTCGGGTCCAGCTCGGCCGCCCGGGTGTACGCGTCGCGAGCCTGTTCGAGCTCGTCTTGCGCCCGATAGGCGTCACCCAAGATGTCGTGCGGCGTCGGCTCGTCGGGCGCCAGATCGACCGCCCGCTGCGCATTCTCCTCGGCCTGGGCGAAGTCCTTCGGCTCGTTGAACAGATACGAATTCGCCAGCTGCACGTACGCCGGGACGAGCTCCGGCGCCAGCTCCGTGGCCTTGACCATCGACTCTCGCGCCTCGCCGATCTGACCGAGCGTCGTCTGAATCCCGGCCAACGTCAGCCAGGCACGCGGGCTCGTCGGCTCGATCTCTACCAGCCGCTCGGCCGAATCCAACTGTCCCTGCACGTTGTTCTCGAAACCCATTCGGGTGATCTCGACCATCAGCCTCTCCGCCTCGCTGGCGCCCTCCGCGAGGCCGGCCGCGGTCTGCAGGTTCGTGCGGAACTCCTCCAGCGACTGCGCCGTGTTCGCGATGTTCAGGTAGGCCATACAGAACTCGGCGTCCTGTTCGACGGCCCGCTTGAAGTACTCGTTGGCGTCGACCAGCCTGCCCATGTCCATCGCGTGCTGGCCGTCCATGAATGCGTCCATCGCCGCCTCGGACGATGTCGTCACCGGCATGACCATGACGACGTCGGCCGCCGCCATCTCCATCCTCCCTGCCTCTTCCGCCTGACACCCCACCAGTGGCAAGAGCGCCGCAACCACGATGATGGGATTCCTTGATTCCCTCATGAGAACCTCCTGAAATGATTGGGTTGGGAAGTGGCCTGGTGATCCGGAGAGCCTAGGTGACCGCGAAGCACGCAGCGGCGAGCCGCTGGCCGCTCGAAGAGCAGGATGGTCCGCGGCCTGGGGCCGCAGCGGACTACTACCATAACGAGAAATCCCCGCAGTGGGGCTAGGCTGCCCGGGTCCTCTGTGCGTTAGAACTCCCCAATATCGGGGCAACGCGTCGCTAAATCAACAAGCAGTCTGCGTGCGTGTAGGATTGCAGTAGAAATGTCCGCCCTGGTTGCAATAGAAATGTCCTCCTTCGGATTCTGTTCGCTTGGGCTTAAGCGGACAGACAGCGCCGGGGGAGGAGATGCTCGAAATGAGTCTGAGGGATCGTGATCGACTGGTGGTGTTGCGACAGGTGGCCGAGGGGTCTGTGCGCCCCTGTCAGGGGGCGGGGCGGCTGGGACTCAGTCGCCGGCACTTCCGTCGGCTGCTGCGGCGCTTCGAGCGGGAGGGTGATCGAGCGGTGATCCACCGGGCACGGGGGCGGCCCTCCAATCACCGGACCCCGGAGGCGATCCGCCGGCAGGCTCTGGAGCGGGCCCGGGAGCCGCTCTTTCATGACTTCGGCCCCACGCTCCTGGCCGAGCACCTCTCTCGCGACCCTGAGATCGGTCCGCTCAATTCGCACAGTCTCCGGCGTTGGATGATCGGGGCGGGGCTGTGGGAGGTTAAACGTCGCAAGGCGCGTCATCGCAAGGCCCGGGCGCGTCGAGCCGCCCTGGGGGAGCTCATCCAGCTCGACACCTCGGATCACGCCTGGCTCGAGGACCGCTATCCGGGCCGCCTCGGGTTGATTAAAGCCGTGGACGATGCCACCAATCGAGTGCTCATGGCTCGCTTCATCCCCCGGGAGACGGGCGCGGCCAACCGGCAGCTCATCGTCGACTACCTGGAGCGCCATGGTCGGCCCCTCGCCT
>JASFTI010000188.1:0-6977 GCA_050053635.1 Gemmatimonadales bacterium | reverse complement strand
GTAGTCCGGCACTCACTTGAAAAACACCCGGGGCGCCGGTCGGGTTCCCGACGGCTCGGAACCCTCGGGCGGTGCGGCCGCTAGGTCCCCCTCTTGAAATCCACCCGCTCGCCTGCAGCACCGGGTATGCCGGCGCTGGAACCGCCCGGACCGGCGCTTCCCAGGCTGAACGTTTTGCCGTTGCGCGTTGAGGTGCTTGTCGCCGTCTCGAGGATGCCGATCGACGGGCCGCTGCCACCGCCACCCCTGTGGCCGCCGGCCACGTATAAGTGCCGCGAGATGTTCATGTCGGCTCTCCGAGGGCTGAGGACGTGTCGCCCGACCTCTCTAACGTCAAACGTCGACGGCCAGACTGCGGCGGATCGCCTCGATGTTCTGCACGATTGAGCCCTTGGCGAACACCGCCGAGCCGGCTACCAGGACGTTGGCGCCGAACTCCACGGCGGCCGGCGCCGTCTTCGCGTCGATACCACCGTCGACCTGAATGTGGATATTCGGCAAGCCGGCGGACTCGAGCGTTCGGTGGAGACGCGTGATCTTCGGCAGGGTCTCGCGAATAAAGCGCTGGCCGCCGAAGCCGGGGTTTACCGTCATCACCAGGACCAGGCCGACGAAGGGGAGTATATCGAGCAGTGTCTCGACCGGGGTCGACGGGTTGAGGGCGACGCCCGGCTGTGCGCCCAGCTCGCGTATCATCTGCACGGTTCGGTGCAAGTGTGGGCACGTCTCCTGCTGCACGGTGAGCGAGGTAGCGCCGGCATTAACGAAGTCGGCGATGTAACGGTCGGGTTTCTCGATCATGAGATGGACATCGAGGGGAAGGTTGGTGGATCGCCGTGCCGCGTCGACGATCAACGGGCCGACCGTGATGTTGGGAACGAAGTGACCGTCCATGACGTCGATATGGATCCAGTCGGCGCCACCCCTCTCGGCCTCGGCGATCTGCTCGCCGAGCCTTGTGAAGTCGGCGCTCAGGATGCTGGGAGCAATTAGTGTCTGCATGGGGACGTGCACTTCTGTCGTGTTGGAAAGCAGAAATCCATGAATAGTTGGGTAATAGACGATCAGACTGCTCGAGTGCAGAGTGCTGTCCAGCGCAACCGGGCTCGCAATTCAGACGCTCTATTAGTCAATTACTCCAGTAGCCGTGGCATCGTCAACTTCCGCTCATACTACTCCGATCTTGCCCCCGACCTTCTTCATCGCGTCGAGCACGGTATCGAGGTGTTGCGTTTCGTGTGCCGCCGAGATCTGGCAGCGGATGCGCGCCGTACCGTGCGGGACCACCGGATAACCGAAGCCGATAACGAAGACGCCCTCGTCGAGGAGCATCTTGCTCATGCGGATGGCCTCGGCTGTCTCGCCGATGATGATCGGAACGATGGGCGTGTCGCCTTCGATGGGATTGAAACCCGCCTCCAGCAGCCTCTCCCGGAAATACGCCGTGTTGTCGCGGAGCTTCTGGACTCGCTCGGGATGACGCTCCAGGTAGTCTATTGCCGCCAGCGAGTGCGCCGTCGTGGCGGGCGGCAGCGCGTTCGAGAAGAGCATCGGCCGCGAGCGCTGAGTCAGGTAATCGGTAAGCTCTTCGGGGCCGGCGGTGAAGCCGCCGGCGGCTCCGCCCAGCGCTTTGCCCAGCGTGCTGGTGATGACGTGCACCTTGCCGTGGAGCCCGAAGTGCTCGGGCGTACCGCGACCGGTTTCTCCCAGAACGCCGGTGGCGTGCGAATCGTCGACGGCGACGACGGCATCGTAGTTCTCTGCCAGTTCGAGTATGTCGGGCAGCCTGCAGATGTCGCCTTCCATCGAGAAGACGCCGTCGCTGATGACGAATCGGTGTCTGGCACTCTGCGTGTCTTTCAGCGCCTGCTCCAGCTCTTTCATGTCGGAGTGTTTGTAGATCTTCCGATTCGCCTTCGTCATACGCACGCCGTCGATGATCGAGGCGTGGTTCAACTCGTCTGAGATCAGCGCGTCCTCGTCTTCCAAGAAGGTGGGCATCAGCCCTGTGTTGGCGTTCCAACAGGAGACGTAGGTAAGGGCCGACTCGAGGCCCAAGAAGCTGGCGATCTTCTGTTCGAGCTTCCGGTGCAGGGTGAACGTGCCACAGATGAAGCGGACCGACGATGTGCCGGCGCCGTAGTTCTCGTAAGCATCCCTACCGGCCGCCACGACCTCCGGCGTGTTGCAGAGGCCGAGGTAGTTGTTCGAGCAGAGGTTGATCACCTCACCGCCGGTCTCGTCGATCTTGACCACGGCGTCCTGTGGCGAATCGAGGTGGACAAGCTGCTTGTAGACGCCCTGCTCCTGCATTTGCTGCAGCTCGTGCCGCAGCCGCTCGAACAGCCCGCTCATTCTTGTTACCTCCGGATAGTGATGATGCCGTCGATCAGTCGGCGGGTGGTTCGTCTCTGTTCCGCGCCGCGACCTGATGATCGCGGACTCCCAGCAGCCCCCAGTAAATGATCGCTGCGCTTCCCAGGATCAGAATCGGCACCAGAATCGCGCCTTCCAGTCCCATCATCCTCGGTCATCTCCTCTGCTGCCGGAGCAGCGGCCGGCGGTCGATGCGGAATCGAGTGCTGGCTAACATGGCCAGTGGTCCGGGGACGGGCAAGAGCGACCGTCGGGTGCGGTCGGGTGGCGGGCTAGGGAGACAAGTCCTTTTTTTCATTAGGGTTACGATGTCGGGTCGCCAAACCGCCCTTTTCCCGGGGGACCCCCTCGTCTAGTTTTCAACTACTACGGTAGGGGAACCTGGAACGATGGTAGTGGAACGGATCGGACAACGGGTGCGCCGGGAGCGCGAGGTGTGGCGTCTCGCGCTGCTGCTTTCCGTGTTGCTGCACCTGATCGTACTGCTGCTGTCGAACACGGTGGTGGAGCTGGGAAAGTCGGCTGCCGGGCCGGCCAGCGGCAGCGCGCTGGCCGCGCCGGGCGAAGATGCGATGGTCGCGGTTGTTCTGCCTCCGCGGAGCGAGATCTGGATACCGCCTCGTCCGGAAGTCCCGCTGATCGAACCGGTCGATGTGGAGGTTCCCTTCCCGGAGATGGCCGAGAACTGGGTGGAGTTGCGGCCTCCACAAGAGCGCGTCGACCCCGGCGTTCGTGGTGGAGAGGGCAGCGGCAATGCGGGGAGCGCGTCCGAGGGGGAGAGCAGGAACGTGGCGCCGGTGCCGAAGGGGATCATCATGGTGCCGCTGGATCGGCCGCAATCGGTGCGGGGCCACGAGGTAACCGTGTGGGTCTTGGTGAACGCGGCGGGTGCCGTGGACAGCGTGCGCTTGGAGCCGCCGACCGGGGACGGGGGGTACAACGCGGCGATCATACGAGAGGCGCGTGATTGGGTCTTCGAGCCGGCGCTGCGGGGCGGGCGCCCCGTGGCAATGTGGTGGAGCTACACCTGGAAGCTGTGACGAAAACAGGGAAATCAACGAGAGGCCGGATACTGTGGGTCGATGACGAGATCGATCTGCTGTTGCCTCATCGGCTTGTCCTCGAACAGCGCGGTTACGAGGTCGACACCTCGCCGAACGGCGACGACGCCTTGAGCCAGATTCGCCGTCATCCCTACGACCTGATCATTCTTGACCAGGAGATGCCAGGGCGTACCGGCACCGAGATGCTGCGAGAGATCCGCACCGTCGATTCTCGCATCGCCGTGGTAATGGTCACGAAGAGCGAAGAAGAAACGACGCTGCGGGAAGCGATCGCCCGGCGAGCCGACGAGTACATCGTGAAACCGACAAGTCCCCGCCAGGTCGCATCGGTCGTTGCTCGCCTGCTCGAAGGTCCCGAACTCCGTCACGAACAGATAGCACGTGATTTCGTACGCGCGTTCTCCGACCTGCGTGCCCGCATAGACGGCGCCCGGACATCACGAGACTGGACAGACCTGTACTCCGAGCTCATCAACTGGGACCTGCTGCTGAGCGAAGCGGACGAGTCGGGGCTGCTCGAGTCGCTTCACACCCTCAGCGGTGACGCCCAACGCGAGTTCACCGAATTCGTGATTGCGAACTACGCGGCCTGGGTTGCGGAAGGGGCGAGCAATCGCCCGTCGCTTTCCGTCGACGTGATTCCGCACTTCTTCTTACCCTTGCTGGCTCGAGGCGAGCCCGCAGTGCTCATCGTGGTAGACTGTCTGCGGCTGGATCAGTGGCGTGCACTACAGCCGGTCATCGAGGAAGACTTCGACGTCGAGTCCGACCTCTACGTCTCCATCCTGCCCAGCGCCACGCCCTACGCTCGAAACGCGATATTCGGCGGGGTCTTCGCCGATGAACTGGCTGAGCAAAGGCCGGGCTGGCCGGAATCCCACGAGGAAAGTGGCCTCAATTCCTTCGAGGACGAGCTGTTCGATCAGCATATCGGGCGGCTTACCGGTGGTTCGCTGCCCACACATTACGAAAAGGTACACACACTGAGCGACGGTGAAGGGATGCTGCGGCGTCTGCCGGCGCTGCTCGATGAGCCACGTGCCATCGGGATCGTCTTCAACTTCGTCGATCTGCTCACGCATGGGCGCGGGGAGTCGCAGCTACTATTCGAGATGGCGCGCGACGCGAAGGCGCTGCGCCGACTGACGGTGGCCTGGTACAAGGGCTCCGATTTGCGAAAGGCGCTGAAGCTGCTGCGCGCCCGGGGCGTACGGGTCTTGCTGACGACGGATCACGGGTCGGTTCATTGTCATCGGCCGGCAACGGTGTTCGCCAAGCGGGACGCAACGGCGAGCCTGCGCTACAAGTACGGCGACGACCTGCGGGCGGAGAATCCGCAGGCCGTTTTCCTGGTCAAGGACAGCGAATTGATCCGACTTCCACGTGGCGGTTTGAAGACGAACTACCTGATCGCTCGTGAAGATTACTTCTTCGTCTATCCTACGAAACTGCGCGAGTACCAGTCTCGTTATCGGGACAGCTTCCTGCACGGTGGTATCAGTCCGGAGGAGATGATCCTGCCGGTCGCCTTGCTCAAACCGCGAGGTGAGGTGCGGTGAAGATCTGGTCCCGGCTGGCTGGCTATCTGTACCCTTATCGCGCCTTGGTGGTCGTTAGCCTGGCTGCCATGGCCCTCGGCTCGCTGCTCGATGGCTTCTCGATGGTCCTGCTCATCCCGTTTCTCCGTTCACTGTTCGGGGATGCGGCGCTGCTGCCGGGCGCTGGCAGTCTGGTGGAGCAGGCGCTGGATGCGGTTTTGGGTGGCTTCCTGGCCGGGGCCAACCCGAGCGAGGCGCTTCGTAACGTGGTCATTCTCGTGATGGCTGCGATCGTGCTGAAGAACCTGTTCTTCTACGGGGCGAGTGCGTTGGGCGTGACGGTACAGGAGCGCGTCGCCCGCGACATGCGGAACCAGCTCTATGGTCACCTTCAGCGGCTGCCGTTGGGCTTCTTCGACCGCAACAAGACGGGCCAGCTGGTAGCGCGCGTGTTCACCGACACGAACAAGACGAAGGAGGTCTTCAGGAACACGATGGCTGAGGTGCTGAAACACGTCGTGTCGCTGGCGGCCTTCGTGTTGGTGCTCTTCCTGATCTCTTGGAAGTTGACGCTACTGGCGCTTGTTGTGGCACCGCTCTTTCTCGGTTTCCTCAAACCTATGCTTTACCGGCTGCGCCGCGGATTCCGGCGCGCTTACGACGCGCAGGGCGAGCTGACGAGTATGCTGCAGGAGACGGCGTCGGGCGCGCGCTTGGTGAAGGCTTATCGGGCCGAGCAGTACGAGCAAGATCGCTTCAGCACGACTAACCGGACGTTCTACAAGGATGTGGTCCGCGCGGAACGCATTAGCTTGATGAGCGCACCGCTCTCCGAGTTGCTGGGCGCGGTTGTGACGCTGGTCTTGGTTTGGGTCGGCGCGCAGTTCGTGTTCAGTGGAGAGCTGACCGCCGAGGCCTTCCTCACCTTCTTGACCGTGTCGTTGCGCGTACAGTCGCCGCTGAAAGGGCTAACGATGTTTCCGGCGCGGGCGCAGGCGTCGCTCGCTGCGGCGGAACGGTTCTTCGAGATCCTCGACACCGGTGTCGAACCGGTGTCCGGCGACGGTCGGCGAGTGGACGGGCTCGAGCGCGAAGTGGCCTACGAAGACGTCCATTTCGCCTACAATGGCGAGGATGCCGTGCTGCGGGGCGTGAGCTTCAAGGTGAAGCGGGGCGAAGTTGTCGCCCTCGTTGGACCGTCGGGCGGTGGAAAGAGCACTTTGGTCGATCTCCTGCCTCGCTTCTACCGACCGCTCAGCGGGCGCATCGCGCTGGATGGCATCGACATCGGGGAGATCGAGCTCGACTCGCTGCGCAAGCTACTGGGCGTCGTCTCGCAAGAAACGATCATCTTCCACGACACCGTACGAGCCAACATCGCCTACGGAGCTCCCGACCGCTACAGTCAGGAAGAGATCGAAGCGGCGGCCAGCGCGGCGAACGCCCACGAGTTCATCGTGCACCTTCCGGAGGGTTACGACACGCTGCTCGGCGATCGCGGTGTCCGGCTGTCGGGTGGCCAGCGCCAGCGGATTGCCATCGCACGTGCGATCCTAAGGGATCCGCCGCTCTTGATCTTCGACGAGGCCACCTCGGCGCTCGATACCGAATCCGAGCGATTGGTGCAGGGCGCCATCAACCGTTTGTTGGCCAACCGCACGGTCATCGTCGTCGCTCACCGGCTGTCGACGATTCAAGGGGCGCACCAGATCATTGTCGTGGTCGACGGCGAGGTCGTGGAGGCGGGTCGCCACGAGGAACTTCTGGCGCGCCGGGGACCTTACCGTCGGCTATACGAGCTGCAGTTCGATGTGGCCGTCGGGCAGATCGGCGGCGGCGAGGTGGAAGCAAGCTGACGCGTCTACGTCACCTTATCGAGTACGGGGTCGCGAAGTTGACCTTCGGCCTGTTGGGCTGTGTCCCGGGGCTGAGCGAGCGGCTTGGCGCGACGCTGGGTCGACTAGCCTATCGCATCGGCTGGCGTCGCCGGGTGGTCGAG
>JASFTI010000187.1:0-7001 GCA_050053635.1 Gemmatimonadales bacterium | reverse complement strand
ACGTGACGGCGCTGGACGCGGCCGGTAACGAAGGACCGGCAAGCGGAACCCTCGATGTCACAACCGATCCGGGGCCCGAGCCTACGATCCACGTCGGCGGCATCGCGATGCAACTGCGGACGGCCGGGAAGTGGAACATCGGGAGGGCCGTCATCAGCATCGTCGACGAGAGCGGCGCCCCAGTTGACGGTGCCACGGTGGTAGCGCAGTGGAGCGGGCTGGCTTCAGACATCGACTCGGGGACCACCAGCGGTGGGGACGTCCAGTTCGACTCTGATAAGGTAGACAACTCGCAGTCCGGCCAGTTCGTCATCACCGTGACCGACGTCAGCGCCAGCGGCTTCGTCTACGATCCCGCGGCCAACCTGCAGACGGAAGGCTGTATCGACTCCAACGGGGACCTCTGTTCGGTAGAACCGCCGGACACCGAGCCACCGGCCGCTCCTACTTCGCTGACGGCGACGGGCGGTCCGGGCCAGGTCGCGCTCGATTGGTTCGACAATACCGAGCCCGACTGGGCGAGCTTTTCGGTTTACCGCTCGGAGACGTTCGGCGGTCCCTATAGCCCGATCGCCGAGGGGCTGACGGCCAGCCAGTACACCGATACCGGGGTCACCGCCGGAACGACCTACTATTACGTCGTTACGGCGAAGGACACGAGTGGCAACGAGTCCGGTTATTCGAACGAAGCCTCAGCGACGCCGAGCGAACCGCCTCAGCTCTCCATCCATGTCGCCGACATCAGCGTTGCGATAGTGCAGAGAGGAAGGAACTACAACGGCAGCGCCACGGTAACGGTCGTCGATCAGGACGGCCTACCCATCTCAGGAGTGGAGGTCGTGGGCGACTGGACCTGGAACTCGACGGATATCGGCGCCGGCAGTGGAACCACTGACGGCAACGGCGTCGCGATCGTCGACTCTTCCAAGCAGAAGGCGGCGAGCGGAGATCTCTTCACCTTCAGTGTGACCAATCTCATCCTCGCCGGATACGATTACGATTCGGCGAGCAACGTGAAGACGTCGGAATCCGCCACAGTTCCGTAGGGTGGGGATTAGAGCCGGGTGCCGAGAGGTAGTCGTCCGAGCGTAGTTTGAAGCGCGCCGCGGCGCAGCCGCCGTTCCCGCAGGCCAGGCGCGCGACACGAAGCGAGACGACTGCCCTCCGCGCCCCGCTACCGAGCTTGGCTCGTATCCGGCTCCAGCGTCTCCCAGGCGCCGCTCTCGCTATCCATCATGCTGATCATGAAGACGACCGCGCCCTTGCCGATCCGCCCCTCTTCCTCCTGCAGCTCGGCCAGCTGGGTCTGGTTGCGCCGGGCGAGCTCGATGTTGGCGCTGGGCACGTCGGCGACCTCCGCCTCGGGCTCGCTGAGCGCCTCGTAGGCACCCATCAGCTGACGGCCCGTCCAGACGTACTCGGCGTTGGAAAGGCGATGCCGCTCCAACGACTCGGCCAGGACGAGCCGGGCCCGCAGCAGCTTACCCATCGACCGCAAGCCCGACACGATCTCGCCGAACCCGGGTTCCTCCCCGCCCTGCTCGCGCGCCTCGGTCTCCTCGATCAGCTGGTTCAGCTCATCGGCGTAGACGGCGACCTCCCGCCAGACCTCGTCGGTCACCGAGAAGAAGGTCCACGCCTGCCTCTCGCTGACGACGCCGTCAGCCGGCGGCGCGAACGGGTACTGCTCGGCCAGCTGCTCGAACTTTTCGGTCGCCTCGCCGTGCGCGGCGAAGCCGCCGATCTGTTCGGAGACGAAGCGGCCGGCGAAGAACAGGAAGACGGCGACCGCGACCACGAGGACGACCACCGCGACGCCACAACCGATGAGGATTTTGGCGGCGGTGGGCATGCCCTCGCGGGGCGGCGGATAAGGCGGTGGCGGTGGCTGCTGCTGATATCCAGGCCCGCGTCCGGGGCCGTAAGGCGAGTCGGCCATCGTCGATTCCTCCGTTCCGGAACCTCAGCCGTAGATGTACAGAAAGAGGCGGTTCGCGGCGTAGATACCGATCGCGAGACCGATAATAGACGCGAAGACAGAGGCCAGATCACCTGCCGGGGCGGCGAGGTTCCAGCCGATCGCCGCGCCGACGAAGGCGAACATCGCCTTGACGAGCTTTCTCATCTCTACTCCCGGGTCACCCGCGGGGCGAGGGCGACGGTTTCAAAGAAGGCAAGAACGCGCTATTGCGCAACAGTTAGCGCCTTGTGGCTCTCGCGGTCCTCAGCTTAAGGTTGTGTAGAGCACGCGAACCACGACTCTTGCCCAATCGAGCGATGACCCGACGCATACCACGCACGACGGCCCGGCTCTCATTCTCCGCGCTGGCCCTGGCGATCCTCGCCGGCTGTGGTGACGATCTCGAGACGGGCGATCTCGGGGTGCTCGCCGAGCGCGGCGAGCTGCGGATCATCGTGCCGCGGCGCGGCGAAGCCGACCTGCTGCCGCGTCACGGTCACCCGTTCGACTACGAGTTGGACGTCGCCGCATCGTTCGCCGAGAGCGTGGGGCTCGAGCCGGTCTACGTGTGGGTCGACGAGCACGACGATCTGATCCCGGCGCTGATCGAGGGGCGGGGCGATCTGGTCGCCGCTAATCTCACCGTGACAGCGGAACGCCGGCGACATATCGCCTTCAGCCTTCCCGTAGGCCACGTGCGCGAGCAGATCATCGTGCGGGCGGAAGACGAGTCGATCGAGGGGCCGGCCGACCTCGAGGGCCGGCAGGTCGTCGTGCGCCGTTCATCGTCTTTCTGGGGTACGTTGGAAGCCCTGCGAGCGCAGTACCCGGAGATCGAGCTGCTGGCGGCCCCCGAAGACATGGACACCGAGGAGATCCTCTACCGCGTCGCGGCCGCCGAGTTCGACGTCAGCGCCGCCGACGACAACCTGGCGGTCGAGGTGCTGGCCTATCAGCCGGGTCTGCGCGTGGCGTTCGACCTCGGCACCGAACGGGAGACCGCCTGGGGCCTGCGGCTGCAGACCCCCGAGCTGCTCGACGCGGTGAACACCTTCATCGAGCGACAGCACCTCGGCGCCCGCCGACCGACCCGCTACCGGGACGACCTCGACGGGATACGCGAGCGAAAGGTACTGCGGGTCCTGACGCGCAACAGCGCATCGACCTACTACGTCTGGCGTGGCAAGCTGGTCGGCTTCGAGCTCGACCTGGCCCGCCGGTTCGCCGAGCGTATCGGCGCCCGACTGCAGATCATCGTCGCGCCCGATCGCAGCGCGCTGCTCACCTGGCTGCGCCAGGGTCGGGGCGATGTCGTCGCCGCGGGCCTCACGGTGACGGAAGAGCGGTCAGCACAGGATATCCTCTTCTCCCGACCCTACAGCTACGCCGTAGAAACGGTGGTCGCCCGGGCCGCCGACTCCACGCTGCACGAGCCGCGCGACCTCGCCGGCCGCAGCGTCGTCGTTCGGCGCAGCAGCGCCTACTGGAACACGCTGACCCGGCTTCAGGAGCAGGGGATCGAGCTCGAGCTGACGCCGGCGCCGGAAGAGCTGGAGACGGAAGAGATCATCGATCGCGTCGCCAACGGCGAGTACGATCTGACCGTCGCCGATAGCCATATCCTCGGCATCGAGCTCGCCTGGCGCGACGACATCCGCGCCGCGATGACTCTGAGCGACTCGGTCGCGCACGCCTGGGCGGTGCGAGCGGGCTCGGAAAAGCTGGCCGCCGCGATCGACGCCTTCCACCGCTCCGAGTACCGCGGCCTGTTCTACAACGTTACCTACAACAAGTACTTCAAGAATCCGGCCCACATCCGCGAGAGCGCCGCGGCCCGCCCGTCGACGAGCGGTGAGCTGTCGCCGTACGACGATCTCATACGAGAGTATGCCGAACGCTACGGATTCGACTGGCGGCTCATCGCCGCACAGATGTATCAGGAGAGTCGCTTCGATCCGAAGGCCCGCTCGTTCGCCGGCGCGCTCGGCCTGCTACAGGTGATGCCCGGCACGGCGCGCGAGCTGGGGATCGAGTCGCTGGGCGACCCGCAGGCCGGGGTGCACGCCGGCGTCAAGTACCTCAGCCAGCTTTACGACCGGCTCGCCGACATCGAATCGGATGAGGAGCGTCTCTGGTTCGCGTTGGCCGCCTACAACGCCGGCTACGGCCATCTGCAGGACGGTCGCCGGCTGGCCCGCGAGCTCGGTCGCGAGGCCGACATCTGGTTCGGCGGGGTCGACGGGGCGATGCCGCTGCTGGCCCGCTCGGACTATTACCGTCACGCCCGCTACGGTTACTGCCGCTGCAGCGAGCCGGTGCGCTACGTACGATCGATCCGGCAGCTCTACCGGGCCTACAGGGCAGAACTCGCAGCCAGCGCGGGCGAGGCAGCCCCCGATCGCCGGAGCTACAGCATCAGGTGACAGAGGTAGGCGGTCAGCACGCCCAGGTAGTTGCCGAGGCCGTAGCCGATCAGGGCGAGCATGATCGAGACCGGCACCAGGTCCTCGCGATGGACGGCGGCGGCGACCGGGGCCGAGGCGGCGCCACCGACGGCCGAGACGCTGGAGACGGCGGCCATGCTCACGTCGATCCGGAACAGTCGCGCGCCGAGGATGATGAAGACGAAGTGGATGGCGATGCAGACGAAGCCGGCGATGAGGAAGAACTGCGCGCCGCCGATCTTGGTCAGGTCCGCCTGCGCGCCCATCATCGTCATATAGATGTAGGTCAGCGTCATGGCGACGGGCATGGTGCCCGGCACCTTTCTGAGCCCGGTGCCCGAGAGCGCGATACCCAGTGTGGTGACCAGCAGGATCGCCCAGGTCCCCTCGGTCAGCACCGGCGGCACCTCGGGCAGGAACCCGGCCAGCGCGTTGGCAATCAACATCGCGCTGAAGGCGAAGCCCACCAGGGTCAGAATATCCTTGAAGTGTATCTCCTTACTCTTCTTTTCGACGTCCGCCGTCGCCTCGAAGACGTGATCGATGTCCTTCTGCGAGACGCGGGTGAAGCGGTTGAACTTCTCGGCCCACCGCTTGCAAGTCAGGATGATCGGGAAGTAGACGACGTAGACGAAGTTGTCCACCAGGACGACCATGCCGACCATCTCGCCGGGCGTGTCGAGGCTTTCGGCGACGGCCGCCAGGTTGCCCGTCCCGCCGATCCAGCTGCCGGCCAGCGCGCCGTAGCCGCGCCAGGTGTTCTCCGGTAGACCGTCCTTGAAGATGTAGAACGAGATCACCGCACCGATCACGATCCCGAACGCGCCCAGCACCATGACGCCGGCACCGCGCCAGGCGACCTTGATGACCTCGCGGATGTTCACGTCGAGCAGCATGATGACGATGAACATCGGCACGGCGAAGGAGCGGAACGTGGTATAGATCTCGCTCGACCGCGGTATGACGTTCAGGTTGCTCAGGAAGATGGGGGCCAGGAAGATCCAGATGATGGCCGGCAGGATGTCGAAGACCTTCCACTGCGTCTTCTTCTCCAGCCAGACGAAGAAGACGGGGATCATGGTGATGACGGCCATCACCCCGATGAGGTCGGTGAAGATCGGTTCCGACGGCATCACTCCTCCGGATCAGGTTCGCGATCGGCCGGGCGGAACGACGGTCCCGGCCCGGCATGAGCGCCGCAGAGTAGCACGTGTTCAGCGCCACGTAAAGTGCCGGAGGGTGCCGGAATGCGGTGTGCCGTGTGCCGTGTGCGGTGTGTGTCAGCGGCGCGGGAAGGCTACTCGACTCGCAGCGCCTCCATAGGGTCGACGTGGCTGGCCCGCCAGGCGGCGAGCCAGGAGGCGGCGACGGCGGTGGCGAGCAACAGCGCGGCCACGCCCACCAGGAAGCTGCCTGGCCGGGTGGTAAGCTGAGGCCCGGAGCGGGAGTATCGGTGTGCGGTGTGCGGTGTGCGGTGTGCGGTGGGACTTCCAATTCACCGCACACCGCATACTGCACACGGCACACCGAGAACTACTTGCTAAAGCGCTCGTTGAGGAACTTGGTGACCATATCGCGGGCTCCCAGCCCGAAGGCGAGGGCCGCACCGAAGGCGGCGGCGCCGAGCAGGACGAGGAAGCCGTTGGCGACGATCTCTTCGCCGATCCTCAGCTGATTGAGCGCGATAGCGAAGGTGAAGATGATGAGCGCGAAGCGAGAGATCGTGGCAACGAGCCCCGCCTCAGCGATCCCGGCGTTGGCAGCCGCCGTCCTGACCAGCGCGGCGACGAAGTTTGCCGCGTAGAGGCCGACGACGATGACGACGACGGCGACGATGATGTTCGGGATGTAGAGCAGGATCTGGTTGAGCAGCTGCGACGCGACTTCCAGTCCCAGTGCGTTCACCGCGGTGACCAGCACGATCAGCATCACCAACCAGTAGACCAGCACGGCGATCAGATCGGATGCCGACTGTTTCACCTCGCCCTTGGCCAGAAACCCATCGATACCGGCCCGGTCGGTCAGCGTGGTGAACTTGATGAGCTTGAGCACGCGGGCGACCGCAGCTTTCAGCAGTTTGGCGATGATCCATCCGATAATCAGGATGACGATCGCCGCGAGGATGTTCGGCAGGAAGTCGCCGATTCCGCGCAGGAAGGCGCCAACCGAGTCGACGATGATGTCCTGAATCTGCATAAATCACCTCTCGTGCCAGAGACATTTGTGCACGACGTTCGGTTCTCGACTCTCTATATGTGGAATGGGCTCCCCTACAACAGTAGGGCGAGGTTGTCGTACGAGCAACCCGGCGGGGTTTGGCAAACGAAAAGGCACCGCCCATCAGCGGGGCGGTGCCTGCTGCGTCGGCTGCTAATCTCCGACTACCAGGTCGCTGAAGTAGCTCCGCGGATCCGGTCGGCGCCGGGGTCCCCGGGGTCCACCTTGGACCTCACTTCACCGCTCGCCTGCACTGCACGAATGCTTAGCACCGCCCTTCACCGCTCACGCCTCTGAAAGAGCGGAGCGCAAGGGTGTAGAGGTCCCCCGTCAGGTCGTCGCTGCCCCTGATCGCGAGATGGTGTGCGCACCGGGTCCAC
>JASFTI010000186.1:0-7030 GCA_050053635.1 Gemmatimonadales bacterium | reverse complement strand
ATGGCCTTCCTGGTCCTGGCACGTTCACTACGTGAAGCGTTCTACCTGGCGGCCTTCCCAATCGAGACCTTGCCATATATCACCGGCGCCGTGGCGATCCTCAGCATCCCGACGGTGGGCACGTTCGCGCGACTGCTGACGAAGTATTCACCCAAGAAGGTCCTGATCGCGCTGCTCTTCGTGCTGGCTGCCGGGCTCCTAGCGCTCGCGCCGTTCCGAGAGGGCGGATTCCTCTCGGAACGGCGCGAGATCGGCATCATCGCTTTTTACCTGTGGACGGCTCTCGGGACCCTGCTCCTGACGTCGGGATTCTGGGTCGTGACCTCGGAATACTTCGCCGTTCGCGGTGCGAAGCGCCTTTTCGGCCTGATCGGGGCCGGGGGTACGGCCGGCGCTATGGTGATCGGCACGATGCTAGTCTGGCTGACCGACTATCTCAGCGGCCCACAGCTGATCTTGGGACTGATCGGACTTCTCTTCCTGTTCTACATCACGCAGCAGCCGCTTCCCGCAGTGGCCGCCGCAAGCCTCAGCGAGGGCGAGCAGAGAAGCTCGTTCATCGAGAACTTCACCCTGGCATGGCGATCGCCGCACCTGCGGACGATCAGTCTGATCGTGTTCGTCGTAGCTTTGGCGACTACGCTGCTCGACTTCCAGTTCAAGGAGTTAGCCCAGGCGAGTTTTTCCACGGACGAGGCCCTGACCAGTTTCTTCGGCGCGTTCTACGGCTGGACGGGCGCCGTTGCCCTCGTTCTGCAACTCTTGATCGTCGCACGCTTCTTGACCGCGGCAGGAGTTGCCTGGTCGCTCGCCTTGCTGCCACTCGTCTTGGGTCTCGGGTCGGTCGGAATGCTCGTCGTCCCCAGTCTTGTCCTGGTCACGGCCGTCCGGGGCGCCGATGCCACGCTCCGTAAGTCGTTGTATCGCTCGGCGCTGGAGGTGTTATACGTCCCCGTACCCTCGGTGCTGCGCCGCAAGACCAAGACATTCATCGACTCGGCGGTCGACTCCATAGGGGAAGGGCTCGGCGCCGGGTTGATCTTCCTCTGGGTCACGACGATGGCGTTGCCATCGCGCTTCCTATCCCTGTTCATCATCGCCGCGTCGTTCGGCCTGATCGCGCTCAGCCGGCGGATGGGCCGCCAGTACTTCAGCACCGTCGCCGAACAGCTGCAAGTAAGCGGGGAGCGGGCCGAGGCAGCCGCCATCGGCGCTCGCCTGGACAGCAGGGATCTTTTGAGCGGAACGTTCACGCGGATCGATATCCGATCGCTTATCGGCGAGGCCGGGGGGGCTCCCGCCACTGAGGCAGCACCTGACGGAGCTACCGAGCAAGAGGAACCCGACGCCGATGTCACTCTCGCGCGACTCAGCTCGGGGGAGGTCGCGGTCGTAGCGAGCACGTTGGACCAGACGAGCGAGTGGCAGGAGAGTCACCTGCCGGTGCTCTGTCGCCTGCTGGCCCGCGACCCGCTGGTCGACCGAGCCGTCGTCGCTCTCTTGACCGCTGGCGAACCCGCCATACCCCACCTGGCCGAGCTGCTGACCGACGACACCGCCGACTTCGTTATCCGACGCAGGATACCGCGGGTGCTGGCCCGCATCGCTGGGCCAGACGCGCAGGACGCGCTGCTCGACGCACTTGCCGCGAACCGATTCGAGGTACGCTACAGGGCGGCGATCGCGCTGGCGCAGCGCCGCGAGCACGGACGCCCGCGGTCCGACCGTGACGAGGACTCGATCATCTGGGCGGCGATCCGTTCCGAGCTGGGCAAGAGCCAGCCGGTCTGGGAGATGCAGAAGCTGTTGGACGAGGAGCCGGATGACGGACTGGTGGTCAGGCGGGTCGGGGTGCGTGGCGAGCTGAGCCTGGAGCACACTTTCCGACTCTTGGGTCTGGTCCTGGAACCCGAGGCGGTGCGGGCTGCGTTCAATGGTGTCGTACTGTCGGACGAGCGACTGAAGAGCTTTGCGCTGGAGTACCTGGAACAGGTGCTCCCAGCCGACGTCCGCAAGAAGCTCTGGCCGTTCATTGGTGATGTGAGCGACTACAAGCGAGCGAAGCTGCTGCGACCGCTCGATGACGTCGTCACCGACCTGATGGACAGCGGAGCGACATTATTCGGTGACGAACACGATCGCGCGGCGCTAAAACGCATGCTGGAAGAACAAGAAGATTGAGCGGGCAGCGAAGGTCGAACCGTAGTCCGGCGGTCATCGCGCTGCTTGTTTTCGGGGCTCTCTTCCACGCATCGCCGCTGCGAGCGCAGGATAATGGAGCGGACAATGGACACGTTTCCCCCGACAGCGCCGAGCTGATCCGTGCTTCACTCGAGCGGCCCCCCGGCAAGCCGCCGTACGATGCGGTCGATGTCGTGGCTCTACCGTTCAGGATCGTCGCCTTCCCGCTAAGGCTAGTCGCCAGAGCCAACGCCAAGCTCGTTGCCTTCGCCGCGCAGAGGTTAGAGCCTCAAGAGTACTCGCTGTTCCAGATGATCGCGGACGAGGGCTTCAAACCCTACTTCGGGTCGATCGGCCAGCGCAGCAGCTTCGCGGCCGGCCTGCGCTTCGACCGCTGGAACCCCCTCTTCGTCGAGGGCGTGTACTCGCTACGCGGCTCGCAGCGCTACACGGTCGGTTTCGATTTCAACCGTCCGACCCATCGACTCGAGGGTAACTACCGGTTTCAGCGGGACACCGAGCCACACTACTGGGGCATCGGCCCCGACACCGAGTACGACGACCGGGTCGACTACCGCTGGGACCGTCAGACCGTCTCGGCGACCGGGACTTTGCGGCTGCCGCCGCTGGCCCTGGTCGGCGGCGTAAGCTATCAGGACAACTTGGTCGGCCGCGGCTCTGACGATGACAGGGACGACATACAAGATCTTCCGGGGGAGGACCGACCCTACGGCGTCAACGAGCGCACGAAGTATTTTGTCTTCAACCTCAGTGGCTCGCTGGATCGCACCTTCAACAGAGCCAACAACCAGGCGCGCGGTATCTTTCTTCAGGTCGGCTCGAGTCTCTTCCTCGGCGCGGACGGCACCGACTCCGACTTCCTCCGGGTCAGCGGCGACGTTTTCGGCTATGTCCCGATCAATCTCCGTCAGCAGTTCGCCATCCGAGGACTGCTAGAGGTCAACCGCGGTTGGGGTGAAGGTGTACCGTTCACGCACCTGGCGCTGCTGGGAGACGAACGGGGCTCGCGCGCCTACTCGGAGGGCCGGTTCCGCGATCGGGACATGCTGGCCGTGATGGCCGAATGGCGCTACGAGGTCTGGCGCGAGCTGCACGAGCGGGGCCGGGTGGAGAGCTTCCTCTTCCTGGATACGGGGACGATAGACCGGCACTTAACCGACATGCGCCTTCGAAAACTCTACTGGAGTAGCGGTTTCGGGTTCCGCGTCGTCTGGTCGGGACAGGTCCGCTGGTTAGCCTATCTAGGCTTCGGCCGGGATGGCGCGCGCTTCGACGCGAACGTCAGGTGGGCATTCTGATGGCTGCGACCGGACGGGCTCTGCTGTTCCTCGGCGCTTTCGCCGCAACGGCGGCCTGCGGATCGCCGACCGCCGTTCCCAACCGGCCGGAGCCCATCCCGTACGCGGACACACTGCCCAGCGCTCGACCGGCCCCCACGAATCCGGACGAGATCGAACAACTGCTCGACGCCTCGTTGAGCGGCGAGATTGGCCACGCCCTCAGCATCCGCAGACTGCTGGGAGCCGAGCACGAAGCGTTGAACGTCACGCGTTTCGACGATGTGGTGAACTCGGCCTGGTTCGAGCATCGCAACGGGCGTCGGCGTATGTCGCCGTCGGAGATCGCCCGCGGGCCGACCGCTTCTGGCCCCGACACCAGCCGCGCCCTCACAGTCATCGGTGGTAAGACCGCCGGCATCTCGCCGGGCTTTACGGTGCGCGATGCCCGGGGTGACACGTTCCTGTTCAAGTTCGATCCCAAGGGGAACCTCCAGCTGGCCAGCGCCGCCGACGTGATATCGTCGCGGCTGTTCTGGGCGGCCGGCTACTACACTCCGGAAGACTGCATCGTCGTCTTTGACGCCGAGAGATTGGTGCTGGACCCGGGCGCGGCGATCAAGACGGACCTCGACGAGCGGCCGATGAGCAAGGACGATATCTACCTGGTCCTGGACAAGACGGATCCGCTCCCCGACGGCCGTTACCTCGCGCTCGCCAGCAAATACGTTCCCGGCAAGCCGCTCGGGCCCTTCCTCTTCTCCGGCGTGCGAGCCGACGATCCTAACGACTGGTACCGGCACGAGTTCCGGCGCGAGCTGCGCGGCCTGTACGTTGTCGCGTCGTGGCTGAATCACGTCGATATGCGGTTCGCCAACACGTTGGACGTCTTCATCGACCCACCCGGGTACGTCCGCCACTACCTGATCGACTTCGCGGCGACTCTGGGCAGCGGAACGATACGCTCTCACCGACCGCGCGAGGGTACAGAATACAACTTCGACATCTGGGCGAGCCTGGGCCGCGCGCTCAGCTTCGGGTTCCTGAAGATGGGTTGGGAAGGGCAACAGTACGAGGAGATTCACCCGACGATCGGGTGGATCCCGGTCGAGAGCTTCGATCCCGGCAGCTGGAAGCCGAACTGGCCGAACGAGGCATTCAACAAGCGCACAGCCCGGGACGGTTACTGGGGCGCGAAGCTCGTCGGTTCGTTCAGCGATGAGCAGATCGCAGCGGCCGTGGGGGCGGGCCACCTACCGGAGCAGGCGGCGGATGCGCTAAGGGATATCTTGATCCGACGGCGTGACAAGGTCGTGTCATACTGGTTCGCCCAGGTGACGCCGATAGAAAACGTCGACGCGAAGCTACTGCGCAGCTCCGACGCGCCGACGCTCGCAATCTCGTTCGACGACCTCGGCCTGGCAGCCGGCGTATGGGAGCCGGAAGAGACACGTTACTTCTGGCGCTTCGATGACCCGGCTTCCGCGACCCGCATCAGCGGTGATCGAGCCGCCGATTCCGGAGACCGCCAGGCAATCGGTCTCGAACTGCCGCGGCTTCCCGGCGAAGCCGCCAGCGGCGAGGGTGACTTCGCGATCCTACGTCTCGTGGCGAGGCGGGAAGGTGTGACGGACCGCGAGGCAACCATCTACCTGCGCTGGGGCGGTCACGAGTACCGCGTCGTCGGGCTCGAACACTGAGATCGAGGCGCTAACCACTCTATCCGAACAGGCGACGCACCCCGGAGACCCTATCGGCCAGCGACCGCTGCAGGTCCGAGCCACCGGCCAGGTCATCGGCCACGATCTGACCATTCGCTTCCGCCGCGTGGAGCATCGCGGTTCCGCCGAGCGACAATGCGACATGGACGACTCGCTCGGAGTCGCGGGCACGGAAGAACAGCAGGTCGCCCGGGCGGCACGCCTCGAGAGCGGAACCGGCATCCACCGCTCCCCCGACCTCGGCCTGCTGGAAGCTGTCGCGCGGCAGGGTTAGCCCGTGCAGCCGGTAGACCGCCTGCACGAAGCCGGAGCAGTCGGCCCCCCAACGGGTACGGCCGCCCCACAGGTACGGAACGCCCAGCCACTCCCAACCCGTCGCCACGACGGCGGCTGCCTCGGCCGGGTATTCACCTGCCCGCTCGCTCCAATCGACTAACCGACCCTCCAGCAAGCGCCCTTGGCGCCCATCGGGCAGGCGGACCAGACCGCTGGCCACGGCGACTCGGGCGCCCCATGGTAGTCGCGCGATGACGCGACCTGCTTCGTCGGCGAGCGTCGCGTCGAGCGCCACGGCTGGGCGGCCACCGGCGTCATCCCACCAGGCCTCCGCTTTCGCGGCCGGGCAGAAAATGAGCGCTCCCTCCTGCACCCAACCCTCGTAGCCGTCTTCGCCGGCGACGAGGGTCCAGTCGCCGCTCCGTTCGATCACCCGCAATACGGCGCCCAATAACTCCTGCGAAATTTGCTCGGCTCGCACGTTGGGCTTCGCTCTCACAGGTGCGAGTGCCGTTCGTATAAGCGCGTGCTTTATTTCCGCCATCCTCGGTCGGCTCCTGAGAGTAGAGAGCGCTTGTGTTCTGGCAATGACCCGGTAGCTTCCCTGCCGCCGATCGGTAGCGAGACACGACAACAATATCAGGGCGTCAGTGACGAAACGACAGCTCGACCAGTCGACCTCCTCACACGGGCCGACCTACTTCGCCCTGGCCGGCCTAATCTTCATCTGGGCCGCCAACTTCTCGGTGGTCAAGTACGCGCTGCGGGACATGTCGCCCCTGGCGTTCAACGGCCTGCGTTTCACGCTAGCATCAATTGTCCTCGGGGTGATCGTAAAGGTCGGCGGTCGCTCGATGGCGATGGACCGCCGCTACTGGCCAGCGCTGATCGGACTGGGCCTGCTCGGTAACACCGTCTACCAGGTGCTCTTCATCTACGGCATCGATTGGACGCTGGCCGGAAACGCCAGCCTCATGCTGGCCGCCACGCCGATCTTCACCACACTGCTCTCCATCGCCTTCCGACAGGAGCGCGTTGGCTCGATGGCGTGGACGGGCGTCGTTATTTCGGTACTCGGCATTGGACTCGTCGTCTGGGGCGGCTCACAGGCGCTGGACTTTGCCGCGGACACGGTGCGCGGCGACCTCACCGTACTCGCCGCCGCTGCCGCGTGGTCGGTCTACACCGTCGGCTCGAATCCTCTCGTCCGCCGCTACGGTGCGCTACCCGTCACATCGGTCACGATGTGGATCGGCGGCCTCGCCCTGCTATTCGTGTCAGTGCCATCCTTCCTGACGCAAGATTGGACAGCAGTGCGCCCGGTTTCATGGTTGGCTCTCTTCTTTAGCGGCGCCTTCGCCATCGCGCTCGCCTATTTCATCTGGTACTACAGCATTCGCCAGATCGGTAACACCCGCACCGCCGTCTATGCGAACTTCATCCCGGTGGTGGCACTGGTCATCGCCTGGCTGATGCTGGCCGAGACGCCCACCTGGCTGCAGTTGCTGGGCGCCGCAGGGGTCGTGGGCGGGACAATCCTGGTTCGCCTGGGAA
>JASFTI010000185.1:0-7031 GCA_050053635.1 Gemmatimonadales bacterium | reverse complement strand
CCGCCACCAGCGTACCGGCCAGAACCGCCGCCTCGCGGGTCCCGAGCAGCCGGCTGCGCTCGTCGTAGTTGAAGGACAGTTCCGCGCCCAGCGCCTCGTAGGGCACCGTCACCATCGTCCAGAACAGGAAGAACAGGAATGTGAGTGCGCCCAGGTAGAGCCCTTCGACCAGTGGGTCTTCCGCCGCGCGCGGAAGTACGACGAGCAGCACGAAGCAAACGGCCAGCGGGGCGGCACCCGCGATCATCCAGGGGCGGCGCCGGCCCCAGCGGCTTCGAGTGCGGTCGGACAGTGCCCCGATCGCCGGATCGATGACCGCGTCCCAGACCCGCGAGAACAGGACCACCACGCCCAGCACGGTCAGGTCGATGCCGATGACATCGGCGTAGTACTTGGGCAGAAAGACGTAGAAGGTGAGCGCCAACGCCGCGAGCACGAGGCCCGGCGCGCCGTAGGCGGCGACGGTCAGCGGGCGAAGATGGGCGCCTGGGTTCACGTCGGCGATCTATCCTCGGCCCAGGCTCGGCTAGCGGAGCAGCGCCTGCACATCGGCTCGAGAGATCCCTTCGACCTGGACGACTTTGTCGCGTCCCCGCTTGCCCTTTATGACCCTAACCGCCGACTTCGATACTCCCAGCTGCTTGGCGAGGAACGCCACCAGCTCCGCATTAGCCGCGCCTTCTACCGGCGGCGCCGCCAGGCGGATCTTGATCGCTTCCCCGTGAGCACCGGCGACCTCGGTGCGGGACGCGCGGGGCTGGGCTCGCACCTCGAAGCAGACACCGTCGCCCCACGCTTCGATCCGCACCATGCTCAGGAGACGCGACGCGTTTTGCGGCGCAGGAAGTCCATCATGAGGTACTGTCCGAGCGTGACCGTCGAGGTGAAGTAAGCTTTACCCCGGCACAGTTCCGACACCTTCTTGACGAACTCGACCAGCGCGTAGTCCTGCGCCAGCATGAACGTGTTGACCTGGATGCCCGACCGGCGACAGAGGGTGACCTCGCGGTATGTCTCACTGAGGATCCGCGGGTCGAGTCCGAGCGGGTTCTTGTAGACCTGCCCCGGCCCGACCGTCACGGCCGACGGCTTGCCGTCGGTGATCATGATGATCTGGCGCATGTCCTTCTTCTGGGCGAGCAGCAAGCGGCGCGCCAGCCGGAACCCCTCGGCGGTGTTGGTGTGGTAGGGTCCGACCTGCGCCTTGGCCAGCTCGGCGAGCGGGATCTCCTCGGCGCTGTCGTGGAACAGGACGACCCTCAGCGTGTCACCGGGATACTGCGTCCGAATGAGATGCGCCAGGGCGAGGGCGACCTTCTTGGCCGGCGTGAAGCGGTCTTCGCCGTAGAGGATCATCGAGTGCGAGCAGTCGAGCATCAGGACGGTGGCACACGACGAACGATACTCCGACTGATGCACGTGCAGGTCGTCGTAGTCCAGGTCGATGGGGACACCGAGCCCCTCGCGCTCGATCGCTTTCTTCAGCGTCGACGGCACGTCGAGGTTCATCGTATCGCCGAACTCGTATCGTTTCGACGCCGCCTCCGCTTCCACGCCCGTCGCCAGCTCGGGGGTCTCGTGGGCGCCGAAGCTCGATTTGCCGATGGAGCCCAGCAGGCCCTTCAGCGTCTTGTAGCCGAGAAAATCGAGCCCCTTCTGCGTGAGGTTGAACTTGATCGAGCGAGACGCTCCCTTGCCGATGCTGCCCGGCCCGGTCACCGGCTGTCCCTCCGTCGGCATCTGGGGCAGCTGTTCGGTGCTCAGGTAGCCCTCCCCGATCAGCCGCTGAACGATATCGTCCAACAACTCCGCCAGCTGGCGCGCGCCTTCCTCGTCAGGCTCCTCCGCCAGCGCCTTCAGCATCTCGGGCGTCACCTGCCCGGTCTCGAGCAGCTTTTGGAGGATCGCCTGTTTCAGCGCCTCGAGGTCATCCTGCGGCTCGTCGGCCCCGAAGTCGCCCCAGAACGGGTGATAGTACGGTCCGCCGGCGAACCCGCTCTGCAATAGGAAGTCCGCGAGTTGGTCAAGCAGCCCCTGCAGGTTGAGCGACTCGAGAAGATGTCCCTTGTACTTCGAGTAGGTCGTAAAACGCATGGCGGCCAATCGCTCGAGTTCTACCGTTTGATGTCGGCTCAAGTTAGCTTGTCCCGGCGAGGTCTGACAACTTCACGGATGCGGCTCTGAGCGCCCAGAGAATAGCCACGGGGGACGGTATGATAAGGATACGAGAGATCGGCCTGATGATATTGACGGCGGTTATCATAGTCTTCGCCGCGCAAAACCTCGTGCCTGTCCCTGTCGTTTTCCTCGTCTGGGACTTCGAGGTATCGATCGCCCTGATCAGCCTGGTTCCCCTGCTCGCCGGACTGCTGATCGGCGTCGGCTCGACGGCCATCCTGATGCGGAGGCGTCGCCGTCGCGATGAGCCCGAGTCGGAAGAGGAAGCCGAGGCGGCGGAGCCCGAGCCAGACGACGACACGGCCAGCGAGACCGAAGACGAAGAGCAGGCGCCGGCCCGGGGTTGAGGCATGAGCAACGCCAGCCGCCTCAGCTTCTGTAAGATCTCGGGAGCCGGCAACGATTTCATCCTGCTTAACGCGGCAGGCGCCGTTAATGTGCCCGACCTGGGTGAGCTGGCGCTGAAACTCTGTCGCAGGGGGGCTTCGGTGGGCGCCGATGGCCTCATCCTGGTGGGGCCCAGCGAACGGACCGGCGCCGATGTCCGTGTCCGCTTCTGGAACCCGGATGGTCGAGAGTTCGGAACTTGCGGGAACGGTACGCGCTGCGCCGCTCGCTTCGCCACGCTCGAGGGGCTGGCGGCAGAACAGATGGTGATCGCCACCGACGACGGCGACATCGAGGCTCGGGTCTCGGCTTCGGGTGTCGCCCTCCGCTATCGAATCCGGCCGACCGTTGAACTGGACCGCAGCGTGACCGGCGGTGACGGCGAGCGCCGGGCACATTTCGTCGAGGTCGGCATCCCTCACCTCGTGATCCCCTTGGACGCCCTGCCGGACGGTCCCATCGAAGCGCTCTGCCGGCCACTGCGCTCCGCCCCGGAGCTAGGCGCCGCCGGAGCGAACGTCAACCTCGTGGAAATCGTCGGCCGCCATCGCATACGCATCCGCACCTACGAGCGCGGCGTCGAGGCGGAGACCCTCGCCTGCGGTAGCGGCTCCATGTCCGCCGCCGTCGCGCTCTGTGCGGCCGGCCAACTCGAGTCACCGGTCGAGGTCGAGACCCGGAGCGGCGACCGGCTGACCGTCCGCTTCCAGCGGGGGTCCGACGGAGGTTTCTCCGACCTCGAGCTCGAGGGGCCCGCCCGCGTCGTCTATTGGGGCACGCTCGAGCGGGATTTCGGTGCCGACTGACGTAAGTGGAGGCCGGAGCCGGCGGACCGCGCGCTCCGGCCGACCCGGAGGTCGGAGTCGGGGGACTGCCCCGGCTGGACGTTGCATAGTGGAAACTAGTTCCAACGTTTCGAATCTCAGGCGGCGTTTGCTCGCCTGGTACGACACGCAGCGCCGCGACCTGCCGTGGCGCCGGACGTCCGACCCCTATCAGATCTGGGTCGCCGAGGTCATGCTCGTCCAGACACAGGTGGACACAGCCATCCCCTACTACCGGCGATTCATGGAGCGGTTTCCCGACGTCGACTCGCTGGCGGCGGCGGACCTCGATGACGTGTTGAAGGCCTGGGAAGGACTCGGCTACTACGCCCGCGCCCGCAACCTGCGCAAAGCCGCCGCCATCATCGTCAGCGAGTACGGTGGTACGCTGCCGCGCGACGAGAAGAGCCTGCGGGCGCTGCCCGGAATCGGTCGCTACGTCGCGGCGGCCATACGCGCCATCGCGTTCGACGACCCTGTGCTCGCAGTGGACGGGAACGTGCGAAGGGTGCTGAGTCGTCTGCACGACCTGGCCCACCCGAGCGACGCGACGGTTCGGGACCTCGGCGCGCCGCTGGTCGCCGAACGCCCCGGCGATGTGAACCAGGCGCTGATGGACCTGGGCTCCACGATCTGCACGCCGCGGGCGCCGCGTTGTGAAGCGTGTCCGATCGAAAGCGCCTGCCTGGCCCGGGCGAACGGCACGGCAGCGGAGCGTCCGGGCCGCCGACCGGCGAAGCGGCGACCGCACTACGACATCGTGGTGGGCGTGGTCTGGCGCGGCGACGAGATCTTGATCGCCAAGCGGCCACCTGAAGGGCTGCTCGGCGGTCTCTGGGAGTTTCCCGGCGGCAAGCAAGAGTCCGGCGAGTCACTCGAGGCGGCGGTCGTCCGCGAGGTGGTAGAAGAGGTGGGGATCGAGGTCGAGCCGGTGGCCAAGATCGCCGCGGTCGACCACGCTTACAGTCACTTCGAGATCACGCTCCACGCCTTCCACTGCCGCTACTCAACCGGCACGCCGAGACCGCTAGGCTGCCAGGAGGTAACGTGGGTGCGGCCGGAGGAACTCGATCGCTATGCCTTCCCTGCCGCCAATCGGCGCGTGCTGCAACACTTGGTCACCGCTGCGCCCGACGATGAAGGAAAGCGACGAAGGAGAGAGATGCACAGAGAGATCCCGCGCGCGACGTTCTCGCTATTGGCGGCAGTAATCTTCGCGACCGGCTGTGGAGGCGGCGGGCCCGAGCCGGCCGAGACCTCGACCGTGCGCGACAGCGCCACGCTTCGGGTGGTGGAGAACCTGCGGCCGGCCTGGGCGCCGGAACAGGCCTGGCGGGTCGCTTCCGAGCCGACCCTCGAGATCGGCGTCGAAGAAGGAGACGACCCCTACGAGCTCTACCGTGTGCTCGACGCGCTGCGGTTGGACGACGGCAGGATCGTCATTAGCAACGCCGGGACCGGCGAGCTGCGCTTCTTCGATCATGAGGGCGCTCATTTGTGGAGCGCCGGGCGCCACGGTCAGGGCCCCGGGGAGTTCGGTGAGTTCTCCTCGATGCGGGTGTGGGCCGGCCCCCGAGGCACGATCGTCGCCACCGACAACGCCAACGCCCGCGTGAACATGTTCCGCGCGAACGGCGAGTTTCTCAGCTCGGCCCGGATCGAGCCCGTCCCGGGAAGTTCGCCCCCCAACGTTCTCGACGGGTTCGGGGACGGCACATGGCTCGCCGTCCGCGGGAGTGGAGCGTTGTCGGGAGCGACTGGCGAGATCCTCCGGGGCTGGCGCCGCTACTTCCGCTATAACAGTGATGGGCGACCGGCCGATAGCCTGTTGGAGGTCCAGGCGCCCCCTCGCTACGTGCACAACTACGGCGAAGTCACCCACTTCCCCTTCATCCCGCTCAGCGCCGAAGCCGCCGTCGCCGCAGGACGCCTCTGGCTGTACGTTGGAGACGGTTACACTCACCAGATCGAGCGGCGGCGACTGGACGGCACGCTCAACTCGTACATCCGCTGGCCCGAGACCGATCGACGTCGCAGCGCCGAGTTCTACGAGCGGTACAGGCAAGAGAGCCTGGCCGAGTCGCGGGACGCAGCGCAGCGTAGCTTGTACACCCACTACTACGGGCTCGACCTGCCCATCCCCGAGTACCTGCCTGCTTACCAGCGACTCCTGGTGGATGACGAGGGGTATCTCTGGGTCGAGAACTATCGCCTGCCCTGGGAGACGCAGCCCCACTGGCAAACCTTCGACCCCGACGGCCGCTGGCTGGGGACGGTTGAAACGCCTGAAGATCTGAGGCCGTTCCAGATCGGTTCTGACTTCCTACTCGGTCGCGGGCGCGATGAGCTAGGCGTCGAGCGCGTCCTGGTCTACGAGCTGATCAAACCGTGATGAGATTGTGGCGACCGGGTCCGAAAGGCGCCGGGGGTCCCCGGCCTATCTAAACCGGTCTTCTTGAAGTAGTTTGCGCCCTCGCATGGCGTCAACGAGCGAGATATCCGAGGCCCTCAGCGCGGCGCTACCCAAGCGATACAAGCTCGACCGTATCGTAGGCCGCGGCGGCATGGCTACGGTCTACCTGGCCGATGACGTGCGCCACGACCGGCCGGTAGCTGTCAAGGTATTGCACCCCGAGCTCACCGCGTCGATCGCCGGCGGACGCTTCCTAAACGAGATCGGATTGTCTGCCCAGCTGAGCCACCCCCACATACTCATGCTCATCGACTCGGGCGACGCGGATGGCTTTCTCTACTACGTGATGCCATACGTGGACGACTCGCTCCGGGCACTGCTGGAACGAAAGGGCAGCCTCGCGCCGCGCCAGGGTCTGGATCTGGCCTGCGAGGTGGCGGACGCCTTGAGCTATTCTCACCGGCGCGGGATCGTGCACCGGGACATCAAGCCGGAGAACATCCTGCTGTCAGACGGACATGCCGTAGTGGCCGACTTCGGCGTCGCCAAGGCGATTTCCACCGCCGGGGGAGAACGGATCACGCGGACCGGGTACCCTGTCGGGACGCTCGGTTACATGAGCCCGGAGCAAGCGGCGGGACGGTCGGATCTGACCGAAGCGACCGACATCTACAGCCTGGCCTGCGTTGCCTTCGAGATGTTGATCGGTGAGCCGCCGGGGATGTGGGTCACCGAGGAGGCGGGCCGCCTGGGGCGCTTCATCGATGCCCCACCCAAGCAGCGCCTCAAGCTGGACGCGTTGCCGGGCTCGCTGGAGAGCGCCCTGGTGCACGCCATGCGTCTTCGTCCCGACGAGCGTTACGTGACGGCGGGCGAGTTCGCCGAAGCGCTGAAAGCGTCGCTCAGCACTCCCAAGGTGTACGACGAGGCGGAGGCTCAACGAATAGTGCAGCGGGCCGCCGAGCTGGAGGCCAAGCAGAGCGGCCACCAGGAGGCGGCGATGTCGCTGGGCGGCGTCGAGCGGATGGCGGCCGAGATCGGAATCGCGCCGGAGCTGGTCCGGGAAGCCGCGCGCCCGGACGTGATCGTCGCGCCGCCTCGCGCCGCTCCGCCGAGCGGCCTCGAGAAGGGCGGCCTGTTTGGCTACACTGGCAAGGTGGAGCTCGAGCGTACGATCGACGTTGAAGTATCCCCCGAAACCTACGGGATCCTGTTGGAGGAGGTGCGCG
>JASFTI010000184.1:0-7040 GCA_050053635.1 Gemmatimonadales bacterium | reverse complement strand
CGGAACGCCAGACGCGGTGGAGTCCGATCTGGATCGCTGGCTCAATGAGGTTGGCCATTTCTGCCCATGGAGGTCGTACGTAGCTGACGAGCTGTGACGAGCACCACGGGTCCTACAATCCTCGGACGGCATTAATCATGCGCTGGAACGGAATGCGTCCTGAAACGAGGTTGGCAGATCGATCTCGCCGAGGTTGTCGAGTCGCCGCAGCCCTTGCCGTTTTGATCGCGACGCGTGCTGCGGCTCAGCAGCCCGAACTCCACACCGGTACGGAACTGGACTCGTTGCTGCAGGACCGGGCCGGGATCGGCATCACGATGCCCGAGCTCGGCTATCTCTGGAGCGGCTCGGACATCTCGGGTAGCGATAAGGAAGGGTCGATTTGGGTTCTCCACAGAAAGATGATCTACTACCTCATTCACTGGGGGCCTATCGAGACCGACGAGATAACGCCGGAGTATGTCAGGGAACGTATCCCGAAGATCTGGCCGAGCGAGGGAATCGAGGTGCGCAACACCAGGGCGATGACCGTGGCGGGTCATCCGGCCATCTACGCAGAAGCGGTTGCGGCCAGCCAATTCTACAGTCCCCAGTATCTCATCTGGAACTGCCCGGAGAGCGGCCGGCAGTTCATCGCTGACATGAACTACAACACTTTGTACCGGACGCCGGTAACGGAACTGCAGGCACAGATCGACGCCACCACCAGCACGCTGGCATGTCACACAGGCGCCCCGAGCTCGCCGGTGCCCGGCCACGTCGTCCGCTATGACAACCCCCGCTTCCGCTTGGCTTTCTCGCATCCACTTCGCTGGTATGTGTTCGAGAGTCCCTTCGGCGTGCCGCATCCGTCATATCGCGGCGTGCGGAACGACACTATCGGCTCGGTACTCGCCTGGCCTGAGGACCGCCGAGTGCGGCTCGGTTTCATCTGGGGGCCAAAGCCTGAGACAGAGGCTGTCGAAACATCAGCGATGGTGGGGGACGTGCAGGCCTTTCGTGCCGTCGTAGATTTGATGCAGCGGCTCGAGAGTGTCGAGTCATTCACACCAGAGGCATCGGAGATGCTGAATGTGCGCGGTTGGCGCGTTCTTAAGGTGCTGGGAAGGGTCAGCCAAGCTGAGCCTGAAGATCCTCCAACCGACTTCGAAGCGGAAGGGCGTGCAGCCGTGCTCCTAGTTGACGCTGAGAATAGCGAAAGACGGCTTTTTATCGTTCTGTGGATAGACAACTATACGCTCGAGGGGCGGTCGTTACCGCCAGCCAGGGACATTTTCGATCGCTGGGCGCTCGATCTCTTGGGATCGCTTTCTCAGCTGTAGTCTTCAGCGGCCAGTTTGTTGCCGGGTTTGCGCGGCCCGCCTCGACCCCATGACCGCTTTGCGCTGCGAGTGAATCGATGTCCAATCAACGTCAGCTACTCGGTATGAAGAGATGGCGCGATATCGCGCCGCTCCTGCTCGGCTCTCTGGGTGCGGCGATTACCCTCGTGACCGCTGGTCTCACGTGGCTCGCGAGCCACCCGTTCGCAACCGACCGTGTTCTAACGGCTGAAGCCGCCGCTCTGACAGTTATCGGCGCTGTGACCATGCTCCTCACGCGGTCCGCCGGCACTAACTGGTCCGCTCGAACGCCGTGGCTGGTCAGCGGTGCGCTGCTGGGTGCCGCGATTATCGCCAGGCTCACGATCTCGGGCTGGCTGCTGGCGTCAATCCTGGCGTTCGCGGTAGCGGGAGTTCTGAGTGTAGCAGGCAAACGCCGCGGACTGATCAAAGGGGTCGCCTTCGCCGGGGTCGCGACCGTCCTGAATGCCGCCCTGTTGTGGGCGCTGCTGATTGCGGGACACGGTCGTGCATCCCCAGAGGACTTCCTAGCGCTCGACCTGAGAGCCCACGCCCTGCTTGAGGATGCGCCCCTTCAGGATGTGTGGGTCTTTCAGCTGCCTGGCGGTGGCGAGGGTCGTACGGTACAGGACGTGCGTGCCGCTCTGGACGAAGTAGCTGCGCCCGAAGGCACAGCCATCGCTCAGGGGCTCTACCGACTACGGGGGTTGCTGGGCGACTTGTTCGGCTGGGACGCCGGTGCCTGCGAGCGCACCGATTCTTCCTATATCCATCGCCTCACCGAAACTGATCACGCACGCTCACTCGTCGTGCCGGGAACCTGTCGAGGCGCTTTCCGGACCGTGTATGACTTCGGAGATGAGGCGGTCACTGAAGCGACGAACAACCTAGTCCACTCTTTCTCCGCCACGGCGCTCGTGCCGACGCCGGACGGCTACCGGTTCTACATGGCAATCTACGCCAAGGAGATCGGCTGGGTTACGCCCGTCTACATGACCCTGATCAACCCGCTGCGACGGCTGTTTCTCTACCCCGACCTGGTCAGCCGCACTGAACAGGGATGGGCGGCCCGCTGGGCCAGGTCAGCTCCCGCGAGCATAACTTCAGAGGATCCGATTCTCGTTCGGGCGGAATCTCTAAGAAGGGTCTACGCCGGCGAGCGCGGCCTGGGGAGCCATCGAGAGCGATTACGTACTCGATCTGGGCGGAGATGAGATTCGCTTGCTCGCAATTCCGGGTCACCCGATCAGATCGTCGCTTACCATCGCCGGTCCGAGACGCTGTTCGGAGGCGACGCATCTATGAGAGCCGATCGCCCAATACCCGTTTCGGCGGACCGGGGGAGTGGAGCCGCTGGATCGAGGGGCTTCGGCGATTGAAGGAACTGGAGATCAGTACAGTTATGCCGGGCCACGGCAAACTCAGTGGAAAGACGTCATCGATCAAAACATCGAGTACCTGAAGATGGCGCTCCTTGCTCCACTTGAGATTAGCTAATCGAAGCGCCATGCCTAAGGAGGTTCCGCATGTCCGGTCTCATGACCGCCCTACTTCTCTCTTTGCTCCCGCTTCTTCTCCAGGCAGACTCAGTGACCCAAGCACCGATCGCGATCGTCGGAGGGACCGTCCTCGACCTGCGTGCAGCCGGGAAGTCACAGGCGGACATCCACGATGCCGTCCTCCTGATCGAGGGCGAGCGAATCGTCGCGCTGGGCAAGAGGGGGATTGTGAGTGTCCCAGACGGCGCCCGCATCATCGATGCGTCGGACATGTACGTGCTACCGGGGCTGATCGACGGCTTCGGCGCCATCGACAACCAGTCCTACGCCGACGCCTACCTGTACATGGGCGTTACTTCAGTCGTCACCCTCTCCGGCATGAGACGGGGACCGTTGTACGACGAAGCTGATCCCGCTCCCAGGATGTTCAAGTTGATGGGCATCGCGCCCCACCCCCGGTCTACCGAGGACATCATGGCTCGGATCGACGAGGCGGCAGCGCAGGGGTATCGGATCATCCTGCTCATGTACGGCGTTACACCCGAGCAGATGCGGCTCGCGGTTCGCAAGGCTCACGCGTCGGGGATGACGGTGATCGGCGAACTCGGCTCGACCAGTTATGCAGAGGCGATCGAGACCGACATCGACGCCTTCGTGCACACCATCCGATACTCCCTGGATCTCGTGCCGCCGGACTTGGCGCGGGCCATCGCCGCGGATCACCAAGGGATGGAGTCTCGACAGACACTCGTTGACTACCAGCAGTTCTTCATCGATCTGGAGGCCGATGACCCCCGACTGTTGAACCATGCTGCGCTCTTAGCAGCCAGCGGAAAGCCTTTGATCCCGACGCTGGCCCTCCAGTATCTGCCGCTGCCCTTCAGCACCAACCCCTGGGATGAGCCGATCGCCGGCATCCTCGACGCCGCTGACATGCACATGCCAGCGAATCGCGCGACGGGCGAGCACGACGTGCCACCCGAGGCGGCGGCCCGCTGGGAGCACCTCGCCACCAACCTGTTCATGGTCGACTCGATGTACTGCGCCGCCGGCGCCCGTTACCTGGCGGGAAGCGGTACCGACCTGCTCGGCACCATGCCCGGGATCTCCATTCATACCGAGCTGGAGCTACTCGTCCGATTGGGATTGACACCGCGGGAGGCGATCGCCGCCGGCACAGCCAACTATGCCGAGTTTCTGGGCTGGGAGGATGTTGGACTGCTCGAGCCCGGCCGCTATGCCGACATCCTGGTGCTGGCGGGGAACCCGCTGGAGGATCTTCAGAACCTCAAACGCATCGAGATCCTCCTCAAGGGCGGGGCGGTCGTGGACCGAGCCTCGCTGATCGACGGATCCCCCGTCGGAAGCCGCGGTGACGGGCCTTCGAAGCTCAGCGAGCCAGTGCCTGTACAGCCGGCAACGAACATCGAAGGTCTGTCGTGACGCACATCGCAATGAGACACCGTCTCCCCGGCTACATCGGCACAGCCCTGCTTGTCGCGCTGGTCAGCGCCTGGACGCTGTGGGGAGTAGGCGAGCTGTATTACGAGGGCTGGGGGCTGCCCCTCCAGACTCAATTGCGCTACCTCGCGCTTCCCCTACTCTTGTTCGCCTTTGCGCTGCTCACGATCACCTGGCCAGGTGTCGGAGGCTTCATCCTGGTCATCCTCGGGTCGGGGTTCAGTATCTGGTGGGTCGCTCTGGCGGCGGCCCGCGGTACACTTTCGCTCCGCTGGTTGCTGACCACGCTGTCTCCGTTCGCCGGTGTCGTAGTCGCGATCGGCGTGCTTTTCCTGCTCGAGGGCCGCTACAGGCGGCGACGACGCGACCAGGGGTGGACTCGCCCCGAGCGCTGGGTTCAGCGGCACCTGGGCCAGGTGCTGGTCGTCGGCGTCCCATTGCTCGTCGCCAGTGGCGTCTCTGTCTATTACGCGCCACTCATCACGAGTCGCATCGATGATGGCGACCGGGGAATGCGCCTCATCGAGGGGAACGGGGTCACGCTCATCTGGGCTCCGCTGGGGCCGGGCTGGAACTGGAGGCAGCCGTGGGGAGGCTACCCATCGTGGGATGCGATCGCCCTTTACGGCGTGCCGCCCGTCGGCCTGGAGCGCAAGCTTGGATACGAGGAACAGCACGCGACCTCCGCCGATATGCTGGCGACCGGACTATGTCGCTACCTGAGCGAAGACGGTCTGTCGCTGGCCAACGAGCCGCAGGAAATCTGGCGCATGCCTACCGTTCGCGAGGTCGTGCGCTCTCTCGTTAGCAGCGGTGAGAGCGCCGGATGCGAGTGGGACGGCCGGCGCGGCAACGCCGACTGCGCGCGTCAACCGAACAAGGACACACCTCTGTGGGCGCCCGACATGGAACCGATCTATTACTGGTCGGCGGACGAACGCGACGCGAACAGGGCCTGGTACGTTCCATACACCGGCGGCCTGCGCTACGGTGGTCTGATTTACCACCAGCGCAAGGATTGGGGAAACCCGCGTCACGGCTACCGCTGCGTGCGCGATGGCGCGTCACCGATCGCGCTACCGCTCCACGTACCTGAAGCGCGTAGCGAAGGGTACCGCGATGCTGAAGGTCAGGCTGCTGTCGTTCCTAACGACCGTCACGTCGACGACGTCTCCTTCACGCGCCGCTGACGACCAGCCTCGCGACCGTAGAATTCCTCCATCATTCGCGGCAGTCCGGGCGCACGTATGTTGGCCCGCGCCGTCTCGAGGACCGCCGCGACACGAGATTCGTGGGCGTCCCAGAACGACTCGAAGCCCGACACCTCATAGAAGTCGCGCACCAGCCCGACGTAGCGGGCGAGCATTGCTTTCGACCCCTCGTCCGTCGGCAAGTAGTCCGGAAGTCGCCGGATCTCCCTGGCCTCGGGGAATTCCGAGTGAAGCAGCGCCAGGTAGTTCATCGGAGAATACGACATCTGCCGGAACAGCTGCTCCGTTAACCCGACGGCCGGATGATCCGCGAACGCGGCGAAATGTTCTCGCGCCTCATCGATTCTACTGCCCCCGTCCACCGCCTCCTGTGACGGGCTTTCGCTCACAGCGAACAGAGGTGCGATGCAGAGCAACGTGCGAGCGGCCCGCATCGTGCGCCCCATGCACATACTCAAACCTCCTTGAGAATCGCTGCTCGCCGAGCTGCGCTATCGACCAGGCGCGACTCTCTCAACGACATAGATATCCGAGTCCCCCAGTCCACCGCTCCGGTCGGAGGTGAAGTAGAAGTGGCGGCCGTCGCCGGATATGAACGGGTCATAATCGTGCCCGTCCGACAGGAAGGGACCGTCCAACAGCCGGGCCCTCGTGTACTCTCCGTCCACCAGCTCGAAGCTCCATATATCCACGTCCCGCTTGCCTTCCGCGCCGCGGCCCGAATTCAAGTACAGCGTCCCGCCGTCGGGCGTGACGAACGGTGTCGCCTCCCAACCGCCCGAGTTGACCGGCGGCGGCAGCGGTTCCGGCCGTGACCAGCGGTCACCGCGCCATACGGATTGGAAGATCTGCACCGATGCGGACTCAGCGGGCGCCCTGCCGCTGGAGAAGATGAAATAGCTGCCATCCTCTGGCATCGCCGCACCCCAATCCGGCAGGCCCGGGGTGACGAAGAGCGGGTCGTAGACTCGCGGCTCGCTCCACGAACTGCCACTCCACTCGGCGACGTAGATATCGCAATCCCAGTAGGGACCTTCGGTATCTCGATTCGATGCGAAGAACAGCATCGAGCCGTCGGGCGTGATAAACGGGTCGAACTCGTCTCTGCCCGTGTTGAGTGGAGACGGCAGGAGTTCCGCCTCCGACCACTCGCCGTCCACCCAGTGGGAGACGTAGAGGTCGTACCCACCTCTACCTCCCGCGCGGGTGGACGCGAAATAGAGGACCGTACCCGAGCGCGGCAGCGTGGCGTGCTCGTCCTTGGCGCGAGAGTTGATGTTGGGCCCCAAGTTCCGGGCGGGGCCCCAGCCGTCTTCCGCCGATCGCTCGCCGGCGCACACGGGCAAAGCGAGCGCGACGAAGACGATCAGCGGATATCGTGCCAGACCCGACATTCCAATCCTCCTTCACCGTCTGAGTTCTGGAATATGAAGCCGGTAAGCGCGGACCGTCAGCTCCCCGCTGGCAGCTTCAACCAGTGCCAACAACCGATGGCCGTCAATCCAGGGAAGAGGCCGAAAGCGAAT
>JASFTI010000183.1:0-7050 GCA_050053635.1 Gemmatimonadales bacterium | reverse complement strand
TTGCGATCGCAGTTACGCTGGCCGTGGGGTTGGGCCCGGGTCTGATGCCGCTGACGGGGAGCGCGCAGGTCGACCCCGTTCGCGATGAGCTCGATGACCATCTCGCCCGTTTGGTCACGGAGACGCGCGCTTCGGTTCCCGACCTGAGAAGCTACGAGCCCTTGGTGATCCTGCCCGTCCTACACGACGAGCGCGGCTATCGGGTTCGGGCCAGCGACCTACTCGAGCGACGCCTGGCCACGGCGCTCGCCGCACAGGGCGTTCGCGTGATCGACCAGGCGACTCGCCGGCGTATACTCGAAGACCTGCAGACCTGCTACGCGGACGAGGCGCCGTTCTGTCGCGCCCGGGATGTCGTCGGCCGCTTCGCTACCGCCGGTGGAATACTCGAGCCCTCCGTGCTACCGGTGCGCGGCGGCGTGGAGTTGCGGGTGAAGCTTGTGGTCGCGGCCGGCGCCTCGGAGCTCACCGCCGGCGAGATCCTCGGTACCTGGCGGGTGAGTGTGCCGCCGCCGGCACTAGATGCCGAGCGCGACCTGGTCCCCGCAGCGGGCGCGATCTCCTACGGCCGGCCGCCCGTGAGGCCTGAGTCGCTGGCGCCCGACGCCCTGGGTGAACTACGCGTCGATGTGCAGACGCAGGACGCGAGCCGGGCCTGGGTCCAGATAGACGGCAGGGTGGTCGTCCCCGCACCTGTCACTACGACGACGACGGCGGGTCGTCACCTGCTGACCGTCACGGCCGTCGGTCATCGCCCGTTCAGCGACTACGTGAGCGTGCCGGCGGGCGGCATCGTGAGAAGGGAGATCATGCTCGCCCGCGGTGTGGGCACGATCGTCGTGACATCGAACGCCGACGACGCTCACGTCTACCTGGACGATGTGTTCGTCGGCACGACGCCCTGGGTGGGTAGAGACATCGAGGCGGGCCGCCACCAGCTACGCATCGAGCGGATCGGTTTCGATCCGCACACCCAGAATTTCGCGTTGGAGCATCAGGAGGAATACACCATCAAGGTTGTGCTCACCGAGCACCCGGGCGACATCGTCGTCACTTGCGTGCACGACGGCATTCAGGTGTACCTCGACCACGAGCGCGGCGGCCCGATCGGCGGCTGTAGCACCGGTGAAGCGCTGACCATACAGGAGGTCGCCGCCGGCGAGCACCTGGTCTGGGGCGAGCGGGGCTCGCACTCATCCGACACCCTGACGGTAAGGGTGCGGGGCGGCGAAGCCGTTCCCTTGAGACTCGCTTTGCGGCTCGGCTCGGCCACGCGGTCAAAGGTGGGAAGCGACGGCTGGGGCGAACGGCGCGGACGCGGCCGGCCGAACGGGTTGTACTTCACCGTCGGTTGGGTCGCCGGTGAGGCCGAGTGGCAGATGGGCGTACGCGGTGGCACCGAGGCCTACGCGGTAGAAGGTGACGGTCCGCGCGTGGCGGCCAGCCTCTATTCGGCGGGCTGGGAGCTCACCGCCGGCGCCGACCTCATCTTTCTGGAAAAGTTCGCCGGCTTTCGGGGCAGCAACGAGTACTTCGAGTTCTTCATCGACCTGACGCGCTACTTCCGCCGGGAGAAGACGCTGCAGCCGTTCGTCGGCCTGCGTGGTCAGTGGAACACCTTGACCTTCCGCGAGCCCGACGACTTCTTCGACGATTTGACGTCCGATCAGTTCGGCGGCGGTGCCCACGCCGGTCTGAACGTCCGGCTGAGCCGCGGGGCGTCCATCGAGATCGGCGCCTCTTACAGCTGGACCGGCCAGCGCGACCTCATCGAGCGGGGGGCTGGGATAGAACTGCCCATCGCGGCTCTAGAGGCGAAGGATTGGGAGTTCGCCTCTGGGTTCATCACGCTGAAGGTAGGCACGGGTTAGCTCAGCTCATCCCGGCCGCTCGGTGCTCAGGCTGACGAGCTCCAGCCGGTCGTCTCCTTCGGCCTCGAGGACCAGGCCGACGCCCGGAGCGTAGTAGTTGTACTCCTCGTCGCCGGGCTCGAGCGGTGTCCAGCCTCGGGTCTGGAGCACGCCCTCGAATGAGCCGTAGGGGACGGTGACGGATTCTTCCAGGCTGAGGACCTCCCCCATGTCCTCGGCCACGCCAGCGTAGTACTCCTGCCGGTAGGACGCGCCGACGGCCGGCGCGCCCGGCACGATGATGCCCGGCTGGGCACCGTCGACGCCCGCTTCCCAGGACCCCGCCGTGCTCACCACCTCACCGTCCTCGTACTCCTTCGTTTCTTCCCCGAAGTACCAGACGTTGCCAACCTCGTCCTGGGCATACCAGTCGGCGGTTTCCTCTACCAGTTCACCATTCTCAAACTCGCGACTCACGACCACCGTGCAGGGTACGCCCAAGATCTCCCTCTTCTCCTCCGTCACCTGTACCTCGACACGTTCGCCGCCGTCCGGAGTCGCGTATATGAAGGCGGTGCCAGGCACCAGCGGGAAATACTGATTGTCGACGTTCGCCACAAAGCGACTCGCTTCGATTGACGGCGCATAGGCTTCAGCCGCCTGTTCCGCTGGCTCGCCGCAGCCGACGAGGGCGACGAGCACACCGGCCGCGACTGCGTGCGGCACGGGTAGCTTTTTCATCGTGTCCCTCCACTTCATTTTGAGAGAACTATGAAGGCTGGACCAGAAGGTGATGTCGACCCTCTAGTGCTCGGCCACAGTGGTTGTGAGGCGTGATTGGGGTCCCCCGGCCGACCCGGGCGTCGAGGTTGCTATCGTGATAGTACTCATAGAGCGGACAGATGAGTAGCTCGCCTCTTTCGATGTAAGTCCCGAACATCGAGCTGGCGACGCCCGCACCCCGATCGCGCAAATAGATCGGTAGCTCCTCCTGGGCGATGCTCGCCGCGGGCGACAGCAGTCCCTGTAGCAGAGGTAGGAGGGTGATGAGCAGCAACTTGCGCTTCGTGCGTATTCTCCTCCGTGCGCTGGCTGTGATCGTGCCAGCTGCTACCACTCACTTTGACCTTACTTTCTTGGGCAGGGCCCAGGCCATGTCCGGGTCTTCCATGTCGAGTTTGTTGATGCCGCCCGGGAACCGGCTCTGAATCCGGCTGTATTCGGTCTGCATGGCGGGGTCGGGGTGCTGCCAGTCGTGGATGTAGACGACCCGTTCTACGCCGGCCTGCAAGAGTTCCTTCGTACACCCGAAGCAGGGTCGCATCGTCGTGTAGATGGTCGCGCCTTCGACCGAAATCCCGAAGCGCGCTGCGGCGAGCAGGCAGTTCTGTTCCGCGTGGACGCAGATGCAGAGGTCGTAGCCTTTGCCGGATTCGTACTTTTCGGGATGGGCGCAGCGCTCGCAGCCGCCGTCCAGGCAATTGGGCATCTTCGACGGGGTACCGTTGTAGCCGGTGGAGAGCACGCGCCACTCTTTCACGACAACCGCGCCGACGCGGCTGCCGTGGCAGTTGGCCCGCTTACGTACGGCAATGGCGAGTCCCATGAAGTAGTGATCGAAGTCGGGCCGTTTCATCTCGGGTCGATTCATCGCGTTCCGCTCTGCGGTTCTCTGAAGCGTATCTCTTGTTGCACGAAGCGATCTTGGGGGCCGGGGAACGTCACTCGCGCCACGTAGAGGCCCGGCGCGACGGACTCCATGGTTGGCGTGATCTCTGCACCGCGCGGATCCGTCGGAGCGCCGCAGGGGCTGATCAGCTGGACGTTGTATGTGCGACCACCGCGCCCCTCGATCAGCAGTACGTACTCGCCGCTCGCCGCGTTGTACGTGTAGCGGATGATGCGGAGCTCGCTCGCTTCCTCACCTTCCTCGGGCTCTGGTCTGCGTGGGCTAGCCGCGATGCCGGGCCGATAACGAACAGTGGCCTCCGCTCGGCCATCTAGTTCGAGGGTCGCTGCGGGCTGGACGCCGTCGGGTCGTGCAGACTCCTCGTACACCACCGGCTCGCCGCCCACCAGAACCTCCAAGACGCGTGAGCCCGGAGAGAGGGCCGGGGCGAAGTGGACGGTAAGCGGGTCGCCTTCGCCGTGCCGTGTGAACCAGGCGGTAAACTCGGTGGCGGAGGTCCCGCCGCAAGCACTGCCCGATCCCGCCGGTGGAGCGTGGCGGACCGCGATGTCCACCGTGCTCGCCCCTACGGGATACTTGCGGACGGCGAGCGCTCGCCAGTCGGCCGGCAGTTGCGGCGCGAAGCTGAAAGCGCTTCGCGGTGCGTCCGCCGCGAGCCCCAGCATCCCGCGGAAGAGCGGGGTGGGGATCATGCTGGTGGCGAAGAACTGGTGAGGCACCGTGGTGTCGAGGGTGCGGCGGAAGGCGCCCGACTGCAGCTCCGGGTTGCGGCCCAGTGCATCGTAGAACGTGGAGCGCGCGTTGGCCCAGAGCGCGTCGTAGCCGGCGAGGGGGCGGCCGTAGTTGTAGAGCGCCCAGCTGGCGAACCCGGTGACGAACCCCCAGACGGTCCCCATGTTGTACTGCATAGGATCGTACCGCTCGTGCTCCCAATCGAGCATGCGGGCGCCCCAATCGGAGAGCAGGCGGTGCGAGGCGAGTGCGTCCATGTAGTTCTGGGCGCGCTGGCGGTCGAGTAGCCCGAACGACATGGCCGTCGCCGGCCACACCGTGATGGCCGGATTGGTCCCGCCGTCGTCGAGTACGCCGAACGCATACAGCCCCACGCCATCTATATAGTACTCGCGCTCGAGGTTGTGCTTCGCCGTCTCGAAGATCTGCGCCGCCTCCGTTGCCATCTCCGTGTCGCCGACGGCGGCGGCCAGGTCGGCGACGGCGCGCAGGCTCTCGACCCAGATCCCCGCCAGGTAGATGTCCTGGTGCAGGCCCGCACCGATAGCGCCCACCTCGACGGCGCCGAGGCCGGCGGCGGTGTTGTCGATGATCATGTCGCCGTCGCTGTCGCTGGCCAGCCCCCAGCGGTAGGCGTCAGCGACGGCGTCCCAGCGTTCGCGTACGAAGGCCGTGTCGGCGCTCTGCAGCCAGTACTGGTGGAGTGCGACGACCCAGTAGGGTGTGGTGTCGGCGTGGTAGTAGGCGTAGGGGAAGTCGCTGTACCAGTTCTCACGTGTCCGCTTGGCCGACTGGGTGACCTCGTGCGGCATCTTGCCGTCGGCGCGGCGGTTGCGGCGCTGGAAGTCGAGGCCGTGCCTGGCCAGTTCGAAGCCGCCGTAGGGCAGGATGCCCAGTATGTTGATCGATGCATCGCCGCCGAAGAACCAGCCGAAGCCGGGCCGGCGGCCGCGCCCTGATGGCCCGTAGCCGGCGACCAGCCCGCAGCCGAGGTCGGGGTTACAGGCCAGCGCCTCGTCGAGGTTCACCTTCGCCCACTCGAGGGCGAGGCTGAGGTCGTGGTCGGGCCCGCGGATCGAGGCGAAGCTCTCGCGGATCTCCCGGGCGTGCTCGACCCGCTCGTCGTAGTAGTCGTGGGCTCCCTTGAGGAGTCGCGAGTAGACCTCCGCCAGCGAGTCGCGCGGGATGATTCCGCCGGCGATGACGATCGGTATGAATTCGTATCTAGCGCGTTCGGCATCGACCGCGATACGAAAGGCCGATGGCGCGTCGGGTGTCGCGTGCGCCGGATGCGTCGACCCTTCCGTGGTGAACGGCGAGCCGATGAAGCCGTTGTATTCGCGCCGGCTCTCCGAGAGGATGAAGCGCCGGTTGGCGGCGTCGTAGAAAGCGTACTGGCCGCCGATCCCCGCCGGCCACATGAGGTCGAGGTCCGCCTTGAAGGACGCGACGATCTCCAGCGGCCCCACCGCGCTCACGTCCAGCAGGATGATCACGCCCGGCTCGTGGAGCGGGACCAGAAAGTGTTGGCGGACGGTGAAGGTGGCGTGCGAGTAGACCACCGTCATCATTTCGGGCCGTATGATAACCCGGCTGGCGACGCTGCGTCCCGGGATCGGCTCGGTGTAGTCGGGGATCTTGAAGGCGAGCTCGAACTCGTGGAACAGCTTCACCGGCCAAGACCACGCCTCGAAGGTGCCGGTCTCGTCGCCGAAGAAGCCGGCCTCGCGGCCCACGCCGCCCATGTAGACGCCGGGCCGCGCTGGACCTTCCAGCTGGATGGGGCTTTCGGCGATATCGAACTTGGGGACGCTCTGGGCGTTGGCGGCCGGCGGTGCGACGAGCCCGAGCAGCGTGCAAAGAGCCGTACCCAAAACGCAAGCCCGAAGGATCATGGGGGCACTCCCCGTGTCGGTGGTTGGTGGCGGTCAGGACGGAACGGTTGAGTTTCGGCTCATTATAGGACGCGTGGAACGGTCGGACTAGGCTGGTGCGGGGGTCGCGGGAGCGCAGCGTTTCCAGCTATTGGCCGAGCAGGGCATGGAGCAACGCCTGTACCGATTCCGCACCTTCGCGCTTCCGGGGCTTGCGGTCTGGTTTGCCCCATCCATCGTCGGTCTCCTTGAACGGATCGCTCAGGTCCAGGACCCGGCGGCGCGGCCCGTCGACAATGCGGTGCCAGTTGCACTTCAGCGAGTCGCGCCGCGAGCTCAACTTCTGGATCTGCTCTGCGCGAAGTCTGGCGCGGCCGACTGCGGGCGGGGCGTGGACCGCACGCGCTACCTGACGCGCGTTGACGACCCGGTGGTTGAGCACGCCGCCGTCGTCCATGGCTGCGAATATCCCAGCGGGTCCGAGCTGGCCGAAGCGCGTGTCGATCTCACACAACTCGGACCGCAACGTCCTAAAAGTATCGCAGCCCTCCGCAGGCGACTGACCGCGCCAACACAGCTCCTGAACCAGGGACGCCGCATCAGCGCGCAGAGACGGGGTCATCCCCTGGCGGGAGTCGAATACCCGATTCCACGCTGGTAAAGTCTCCCAGTCCAGCCCGTGATGGCGCGCCCGAGCCTTGAAGATCGACAGCTTGATCGGCCAGTCCAACGTGGTGCCCATTGAGGCGGTGTCGGTCTCCAGTGCGTCGAGAACACGACGCCAGCGCCGACACACATCTCCGGTCCAGGCCGGCATGAACGCGGCGTCGGCGTGCCTCGCGACCTGCTCCAGATAGTGGCGCTGGATCTCGATTGCGGTCTTGGTCCTGCCCGCGGCCAGCCT
>JASFTI010000182.1:0-7084 GCA_050053635.1 Gemmatimonadales bacterium | reverse complement strand
TCGGTTACACCTCGGGTCCGATCTACGCCTCGTCGGATCACTTCCGGCTGACGATCCGCGGCCAGCAGGCGCATGGGGCGGCGCCCCATCTCAGCGTCGACCCTATCGTCATGGCCTCGCAGGCGGTGATCGCCTTCCAGACGATCCGCTCACGCAATCTCTCGCCGCTCGAGCCCAGCGTCCTCTCGGTCGGCATCTTCAGAAGCGGCGAACGCTTCAACATCATACCCGCCGACGTCTATATGGAGGGTACCGTCCGCACCTATGACCCCGACGTGCGCGACACCATCGAGCGCCGCATGGACGAGATCCTCGCCGGAATCGCTCAGGCCGGCGGCGGCACCTACGAGTTCACCTACTCGCGCGGCGCGCCCCCGACCATCAACGACGCCCAGCTCGCCGAGCGCGCCGCCAGCACCATGGCGCGCGTCCTGGGGGACGACAACGTTCACGTCCTCGAACCATTCATGGCCGCTGAGGACTTCGCCTACTTCGCCAACATCGTCCCCGGCTTCTATATCAGCCTCGGCACCACCAAGCCCGGCACGACCTCCGGCTGGAACCACACCCCCAACTTCATGGCCGACGACGGATCCGTGCCGGTGGGGATACGGGTGATGTCGAACCTGTTGCTGGATTATCTGAAGGCGGACAGCGAGAGCTAAGAGTCCTAGCCGGGCGCGGCGCTCGCTAGCGCTGAACGGTCAGCAAAGACGCTTCCGCAAGATCGGCGGCTTCCACATCCATCGCGGCGAACTCCGACTCCGGCATGTGGAGCGACCACCACTCCTTCGCTCGCCCCACGGTCCAGCGACCATCTAGATCGCACTCTCCGAGCTGAGCCTCTAGGTCCCCAGCATTCTGGGGACGAGCGGCCGGATCTTTCTCCAGACAGGATAGGACGAGTTGCTCCAATGACTCGGGAATTTCCAGCTCGGTGCGTTGTGACGGCGGCACCGGCTTCTCCTGTACGTGGGCCAGCACCGTGGCCAACGGGCTGTCGCCCTCAAAGACGCGCTGCCCGGTGAGCAGCCAATAGCCAACGCAGCCGACGCCGTAGATATCCACGCGGCCGTCGATCTCACCCTTGCCCAGCGCCATCTCCGGAGCCATGAACGCCGGGGTCCCCGTAGCGATCCCTTCGGCCGTGAGCTCTGCGGAGCCCGCTTCTCCCTTCCCGCTCGCCTTCACGAGACCGAAATCGAGCACCTTCACAAAATCGTACTCGAGGCCGAGTCGACACGTGTAGATGTTCGCCGGCTTGATGTCGCGATGTATCAGCCCGCTCTCATGCGCCTCTTCCAGAGAGTGACAAACCTGACGCAGCAGGTGAACCGCCCGCGCCGCCGGGATCGGGCCGAATCGCGCCACCAGTGAATCGAGATTCAGCCCCTTGAGAAGCTCCATCACGTAAAAGAACAAGCCCTCCTGGGTGGCCCCGAAATCGTATAGCTGAATGGTGTGGTAAGATCTCAGCGCCGCCGTGGCCTGAGCCTCTCGCTCGAAACGTGCCAGAACGGTGGTTCGGCTCGCGGGATCGGCACCGAGCGCGTCGGGGCGAATCAGCTTGATGGCGGCGGGCCGGGCCAACATGCGATGCTTCGCCAGCCAGACCTCGCCCATACCGCCGTGGCCCAGCAGCCGGACAAGTTGGTAGCTCCCGATCTCCTGGGCTCTGCGCAATCGGCACCCGATATGATACACGACTCCAGAGATCACGAACGCGATGCCCGCACAGAGATACGTAGTGGCAAGGAAGTATCCGAAGACCACCGCCACCGGTACATCCGGACTCGTGGCACCGAACAATCTTGACAGAACGACCGTCAGAGGCGCCGTGGAGGCAGCTGCCAGCGAGGCGAGCAGGACCTTGCGGGGCGTGTTCGGCGCCAGGAACGGGAAGATGATGATCCACACACATTCCCACGGAATGCCCATGAAGCCGCCTAGCTCGCTCGGCGACCATTCCGGCCAGATGCCCCAAAAAGTGGACATCGAGATCCCGAATGCCCCCACGACCTCGAAGATGAGCCCCAGGTCGAGCAGCAGAAGCGGTCTGCCTTTCATCAGGCGAGTAAGCGAGAAGACGGCAAGGCCCGCAGCGATCGATACCACGGCCACTATCGCGTGCAGCGTGAAGTCCGGATCTCGCGCTGCACCCGCTGCTCTGCTGAGGATATGACCCCCAAAAAAGGCCAGGAAGAAGGTGGCAGAGTAGATGAGGCCAGCCCAGCCGAGCCGCTTCGATGCGTCCTGAACGATGTCGGTAGGCAGACCCGTCGCCGAGGCACCGAGTGCCCCAGCACTCGGCGTTGGCGTAGAGATCGTTTTCTGTAACAGCTCCGATTCTTTCACCGCGCCGGTTCCTCCTTCGCTCTCCGGCTGCGTGCACGGGTCCCGGGATGATACCGTACTGCGCACGCCGGCGCCACGACGCGAGCGACCATGATGCAAACCTCGCCCACCGGCAGGTCGGGCTTGCGGGGGCACCGGCCGTCGCTCCATGCTTAGGTCCTCGAGCCTGAACTCCCACTACACCGTGACCTCTACAGGCGAGGCGGCCATGGAACGCAGAGACTTCTTGCGGACGGGATTCGCACTCGGAGCCGGTATCGGAGCGACTGGCGTCGGCGGCGTCGGCATCTTCCCGGACCCGGTCCACGCATATCCCACACGTGCCGCCGGACCGCTCGAGCTCAACTCGAACGAGAACCCGCTGGGCCTGGCGCCCGAAGCGCGCCGCGCCGTCATCTACGGTGTATCCAGAGCGAACCGCTATCCCGGCGAGCGCATGGAGCTGGCACAGGAGCTTGCGGCGATCAACGGGGTTAGGGAGGAGAACATCGTCCTGGGTTGTGGCTCTACCGAGGTCCTGCAGATGGCAGTTCAGGCGCTGTCCGCGCCGGACGCGCGCCTGATCCTGGCGGAGCCCACGTACGAGGACGTGCCCTGGTACTGCCAGCCGTTTCCCTACAAGCTCGAGAAGGTGCCGCTCGACGGGCGCTTCGCCCACGACCTGGCGCAGATGAAGGAGCGCGCCGCCGCGGCACCGGGTCGCGTCGTAGTTTACATCTGCAACCCCAACAACCCGACCGGCACGCTCACGCCCAGCGCCGAGGTCGACGCCTGGATCGAGTCCGCGGCGGAGAACACCCGTTTCCTGGTCGACGAGGCTTACTACGAGTACTGCGAGGATCCGGCTTACTGGACGAGCAACAAATGGATCGGCGAGCGTCGCAACGTCATCGTCACGCGAACCTTCTCGAAGATCTACGCGATGGCCGGCATGCGATTGGGTTACGGGATCGCCCACCCCGAGACCGCGGATCTGCTACGCAGCTACATCGGCAGGAACAACGCCAACCACCTGGCCCTCGTGGCAGCACTCGCCTCGCTCCGCGACTCCGGGCTGATCGAACGCAGCCGCCGCGCTAACGCCGAGGGCAAGCGAATTTTATACGAGTGCCTCGACGAGCTCGGCCTCGAATATCTGCCCAGCCACACCAACTTCGTGCTGCACCGCATAAGCGGAGAGCTGCGGACCTACCGCACGCGCATGCGCGAGCGCGATATTCTGGTTGGCCGGCCATTCCCGCCGATGCTCGAGTATAACCGACTGTCCATAGGGTCGGCAGAGGAGATGCTGCGCTTTACAGAAGTGCTGCGCGAGTTTCGCGGGAAAGGATGGGTCTGAGGGCAAGAACTTGTTTCGACATTGAACAGGCGACATTCAACGCCCGATTCTCGAGTGGCGGAAGCAGCTCGCGACTCCCGACGTTCGAGGTCCAACGTTCAACGTTGCGTGACAGCCTGAACGTGGGATGTTGGAAGTCGGATCTTGGGAGTCGCAGTACCGCTGGGAATCGGTTGTTGAATGTCCCAGTTGACAGATCAATAATTGACGACCGCCACGACAGGAAAGTGATCTGACGGATACCGACCGTCGCGTGACGTCCGCACTATCGCCGCCGACTCCACATTCAAGTTTCCCGAAACCAGGATCGCATCGATCTTCGGCCCCGCCGTTCTCCCCTCGAAACCATTGAATGTGCCGACGTCGACCGCGTCGGGATGAACCACCCGAAAGCTGTCGCGCAGACCCACGCCCGACTCCGCTCCCTCCGCGCCCAGCAGGTACAGCATCGCCGGATTATCCTCGTCGGCGTTGAAGTCGCCGGTCACAACTACCGGATCGGCCTGTGCCCGCGCTTCGATGCGCTCGACCAGCAGTTCGGCGCTCCTCTCCCGCGATTCCTGGGACTGGTGATCGAAATGCACATTGAAGACGTAGAAGGCGCGACCCGAGCTCTTCTCCACCAGCCGCGCCCAGGTGCAGATCCGCGGTAGGTGCGCGCCCCAATCGATCGAGCCGACGACATCCGGTTCGCTCGAGAACCAGAAGGTGCCGCTTTCCGAGACCTCGAAGCGGTCCGCCCTATACATGATCGCCGCGTACTCGCCTGCTTCCCGGCCATCGTCGCGACCGACGCCCAGTTCGCCGTAGCCCGGTACCGCCGCCCCGATCTCGTCCAGCTGGAATCGCAGCGCTTCCTGCACGCCCAGCACATCCGGGTCGTGCTCGCGGATCACATCGAACACCAGTTCGCGCCGCTGCGGCCAGTTGTTCTCCCCGTCAGCCGCCGTACCATACCGGATATTGAAACTCATGACGGTGAGCGGCCTACCCTCGGGCCGGGGCCCGTAGCTGAGCGCTAGCGCGACCGGGATGACAGCGACTATTCGCCACCACCCCGTCCTCCCTATCGCCATCGCCATCGTCATCGCTCACAATCCACTAGCACGGTGGCGATCTCATACGGCTTGATCGGAACCCGCACCGACCTCCCATCGACTACGACCGACTCCCCCCGATCCTCCAACAGGTTCGCCCGCCATGCCCCACCCACCTCACAGCCGAGGGTCACGCGAGCTTCAGCCGGCCGCCCGTGCCACTCAACCAGCCGTAGCACCCAGGCCTCGGAGTCCTCCGCTCGCTTCAGCCAGGCGAGCTCGACGTTCTCGGGCTCGGCCGCGGCAAACGACACTTCCGTACCCAGCTCCCCCTGATGCGGCGGCGCGAGACCCGCGACGAGCGGCACGTTGTATTCGGCGGCGCGACGCACGGTGCCCGCGGCGCGCCAGTCGCCTTCGTGCGGGTAAACGGCGAAGCGGAACCGGTGTGTCCCCCGGTCGGCCAGCGAGTCCGGCCAAACCGGCGAGCGGAGCAGCGACAGACGCAAGACGTTACCCTTGTAGTCCCAACCGTACTTGCTGTCGTTCAGGATGCTCACGCCGTAGCCGGCGGTGGAGACATCCGCCCAACGATGGCCGGGCACCTCGAATTTGGCACGCTCAGCCTTGGTCCGCGGGTTTCCGCTGCGGCCGATGGTACCGTACGGTATCTCGTACGTCGCCGAATCGGCACTCACGCCCAGCTCGAACGCCACCTTCAATAGCTTGCGGTGCTCGTACCAGTCGACCTCGTTGTGGACGTCCAGGTGCCGCGAGCCGCGCGCTAGCACCAGCGTTTGCCGGAAGGTCGACTCCCCCCAGCCACGCTCGACCTCTATCCGGGCTTCGCGCTCATCTACAGCAGCCTCGATCCGCCGCACGTCCTGAACGTCCCAGCGGTCGCCCCAGATGACGATGTTCCAGGCATCCCACTGGGCCGGCCGGTCGTCGAAGATCTGCAGCACGTTCGCCCGTCCGCCCGGCGCCAGCACTTCACGTTCGTTCGCCTTGTCGTACAGCCGCACGACCTCGCCGGTCAGCGTGTCGACCTCGACCCGCAGGTAGGCGTTCTCGATCCAATTCGCGCCGGCCCTCGGCTCCATCAGCCTGCGGTCTGCCCTGGACATGGCGTCGCCTGGCAGGTGCACGACCCGCGCACCGAACGCCGGCACACCGCTCACCGTGATGACCGTGCTGCCGCCGGCCTCATCACGAACTGTCGCCGAGCCGCTGCGCTCCCAGCCCAACGGGTTGAAGACGACGACCGCCTGGCCGCGCCCGCGCGTGTTCATGCGCGCGCGCAGGTCGTCGAAGGCGGCGGCAGTCAGCGGCTCGATCATCGACCATGCGCTATCGTAGAAGATCTCCGCGTCCTTATAGACCTCCCGGATGCCCGAGCCCGGCAGTATGTCGTGGAACTGATTGAACAGAACCAGGCGCCACGCTTCTTCGAGTCGCTGGCGCGGGTACGGCGTCGTGGCGACGGCCGCCAGCGCTTCGGCCGTCTGCAGCATCACCTCGCTGCGACGGTTGCGTAACTTGGCGAGCCCCTGTGTGGTGTACGTCCCGCGATGGTACTCGAGATACAGTTCATCATCCCAAACGGGGAGGCCCGCCCCGCTCTCGGCCCCGCGAATCGTCTCCAACGCCTCCAGCGGCCGGTCGTAGACCATCGCCGGGAAGGTCGGCACGCGCCGCAAGTCCTCGGCCCGCTCAAGCATCTCGATCGTCGGACCGCCCCCGTGATCACCGACCCCGTACAACACCAGCTGGTGGTTGATCCCGGTACGTTCCCGGTCCTCGACCCGCTGGGCCACCAGCTGTCCCGCGTCCAGGTTATGCGTGTAGCCGTACGGGTTGTAGGTGAGCACTCGCGTCCCGTCGAGGCCTTCCCAGTGGAAGGCATTGTAGGCAAACTCGGTGGAATCGTTCCAGCGGATCTTCTGCGTGACGAAGTACTCGAGACCCGCGCCCTGCAGGATCTGCGGGATCGTCCAGGGGTAGCCGAAGCAGTCGGGCGTCCAGGCCACCTTGGAGCGGCGGCCGAAGCGGCGCTCGAAGTAGCGCTGACCGTAAAGCCCCTGCCGGACCAGCGACTCGCCCGACGGCACGTTGAGGTCCGATTCGACCCACCAGCCGCCCACCGGCACCCAGCGGCCGCTCTCCACCGCCGCGTGCAGCGAGTCGGACAGACCCGGCTCCAGCCGGTCCAGCATGTCGTAGTACGCCGCCCCGCTGCCGCTGAAGATGTAGCCGGGGAAGATCTCGGCGAGCTTGAGCGAGGTGCGCCACGTGTCGCGGATCACATCGCGCGTCTCGCTCCACGGCCACAGCCATGCCGCATCGATGTGCG
>JASFTI010000181.1:0-7107 GCA_050053635.1 Gemmatimonadales bacterium | reverse complement strand
AGTAGCGGGCCCGCGGTATCGTGCTTGAAGACATGGAACTGCAAGGCGAGCGTGTCGGCCTGGCCCAAGCTCACGACGAGTGTGTCGGACCGATCGAAGTCGTCGGCCCGCATATTGTTGTTGAGGTCCTCGTAGCCAATGGCGTAGTAGTCGCCGACCGGCAGCCGATCGATGCCGAAGGCGCCGGAGGTATCGGCGATCCCGCCGTAACGCAGTGAGTCGGGGAGCAGGACCATGTCGATACGGCCGTTCGGCAGCCGTTCCCCCTTTATCCGATCGAAGACCGAACCGCGAGCGCTGTTCTCCGGGATGGACACGCCGGTGGAGATGGTGTGATGGATCGGATCGGCGATCCGGTTGCGGAACAGGTCCTGCACGACCGGCTCGATGCGCACGTGATAGAGTCGGTCGGCGACCCAGCCGGCCCGCGGGCGAACGCGTAGCTCTTGCTTCCCCTTGTCGACGTTAGGGCGAGGCTCGAACGGGTAGAGCAGCGCGGCGAGTTGAAGGTTTTGCTCCGAGATCGGCTCATCGAACTCGAAGCGGACCTTTTCCTTTTTGCCGGTCCAGGAGACAACGGCGTAGCTATCCGGATATACGGCGATCAGGGCTGGAGGGATCGAATCCGGCGGGCCGCCCCGTGGCGGCTGGACGTTCGCGCAACTCTGCAGGTTGGCCAGGACCAGCCCCAAAAGGACGAGCCCTCCCGCGAGCAGGCTGGCATGAGCCGTGCCGGTCCGCGGGAACCTAGTCACGGTTTAGTCACCCTCCAGAATCCTGCGTTTCTCGTTGAGCTTCGCGAGCTGTTCCTCGAGGCCGTTCAGCTTCTGGCGGGCCTGTTCGACCACATCCGCGGGCGCCTTGTTGACGAAGTCCTCACTGGCGAGGCGTTTGCGCGAGCGTTCGACCAGCGCTTCTAGCTCGCTGGCCTGTTTATCGAGTCGCGCCCGCTCGCGAGCGAGATCGATGAGGCCTTCGAGCGGCACGTGGACCTCAGCGCCCGTCGAGAGGACGGCCATCGCTTCGGCGCCACTCGCCTCGCCGTCGAATGAGATGTGGCTGATGCCCGCCAGCTTGACCGTCGCCTCGCCTTCGGCGTCGATCGCACGACGCAAGGCGTCGTCCGCGGCGAGCACTCGCACATCGATCTGGCGAGCGCGGGCAATTTGGTACTCGCTGCGGATGTTGCGGACAGCGCTCAGCATCTCGCGCAACACGTCGATCTGGGCTTCGGCCTCCGGGTCGTTCCAATCGGTGCGCGGCGCGGGCCAAGAGGAGACCATGATGCTCGCGGCCTCGCGGTTCGGTAGTCGCAGCCAGAGCTCCTCTGTGATGAAGGGCATGATCGGATGCAGCAGTCTGAGGCTCGTGTCGAGCGCCTCGCGCAGCACGGAGCGTGCCACGGCACGCGCCTGCGGGTCCGATTCGTTGTATAGCCGCGGCTTCACGAGCTCGAGGTACCAATCGCACAACTCGCTCCAGAAGAAGCGGTAGAGCTCGGCCGCCGCCTCGTGAAGACGGAAGCGCTCGAGATCGTGCGTCACCTCGCGGATCGCGCTGTTCAACCGGGAAAGGATCCAGCGATCGGAGAGCTCCAGCCGCGCACGCTCGGGCATGGGCTCGACGTCACGCTCGAGATGTGGCATGGCCAGGCGAGCCGCGTTCCAGACCTTGTTGCCGAAGTTGCGGCCGACGTGGAAAGACTCTTCCAGGTCCTCGTAGTTGAGCTGCAGGTCGGCACCGATGCCGAGCCCGTTCATCAGAGTGAAGCGGAGCGCGTCGGCGCCGAATATGCGGACGACTTCGAGCGGGTCGATCCCGTTGCCCAGCGACTTGGACATGCGGCGGCCGACATGGTCACGGACCGTACCGTGCAGGTAGACATCGTTGAACGGCACCGTACCCATGAACTCGAGGCCAGCCATGATCATGCGGGCGACCCAGAAGAAGATGATCTCGGGCGCGGTGACCAGCGTGTGGCCGGGATAGAAGGCGGCGAGGTCTGACGTTTGGTCGGGCCAGCCGAGGGTGCTGAAGGGCCAGAGCCATGACGAGAACCAGGTGTCGAGGACGTCGGGGTCCTGCTCGATATCGTCGCTGCCGCACTCGCTGCAGGTCATCGGATCGTCGCGGCGCACGAGCATCGCATCGCAGGAGGCGCAGTACCAGACCGGAATGCGGTGGCCCCACCAAAGCTGGCGGGAGATACACCAGTCGCGGACGTTCACGAGCCAACCCTCGTAGACGCCGCCCCAGTGGTCGGGCGTGAAGCGGACCTCACCTTTGCGGTAGGCCTCCAACGCCGGCTCGGCCAGCGGACCCATCTTGACGAACCACTGTTTCGACACCCGGGGCTCGACCATAGTGCCGCAACGGTAGCAGTGACCGACGGAGTGCATGTGCTTTTCGGTCTTCTCGAGCAGACCGGCCTGCTGCAACTCCTTGACCACAGCCTCGCGAGCGGCGAAGCGGTCCAAGCCACGGAAGCGCTCGGGGACGGCCTCGCTGAGTGTCGAATCGGGGTTGAAGATGTCGACCTGATCGAGGTCGTGTCGCAACCCGATCTCGAAGTCATTGGGGTCGTGCGCCGGTGTGACCTTGACGATCCCCGTACCGAACTCGGGGTCGACGAAATCGTCGCCGATGACCGGGATCTCTCGTTCGGCCAGAGGCAGCAGGGCTCTCTTACCGAGCAGATCATCGTGACGATGGTCGTCGGGGTGGATGGCGACGGCGGTATCGCCGAGCATCGTCTCGGGACGCGTCGTGGCGACGACGATGTACCTCCCCTCTTCGCCGACGATCGGATAGCGCTGGTAGTAGAGCGCGCCCTCGACCTCCTCGTGCTCGACTTCCTCGTTGGCCAGTGCGGTGGCGCAACGCGGGCACCAGTTGACGATGTACTCGCCGCGATAGACCAGGCCCTTCTCGTACAGGCGGACGAACACTTCGCGGACCGCCCTGCTGAGGCCGGGATCGAGCGTAAAGGCTGTGCGATCCCAGTCGGCCGAGCTGCCGATCGCCTTCAACTGCTCGAGGATCGTCCCGCCGGTCTCGCGTACCCATTCCCAGACGCGCTCGACGAACGCCGGGCGGCCGAGATCCCACCGCGTCTTACCGTCGGCGGCGAGCTGGCGTTCGACGACGTTCTGTGTCGCTATGCCGGCATGGTCGGTACCGGGCACCCAAAGCGCCTCACGACCCTGCATCCGGCGCCAGCGGATCAGCACATCCTGGATCGTGTTGTTGAGGCCGTGACCCATATGGAGCTCGGCGGTCACGTTGGGCGGCGGCATGACGATGACATACGTCTCCCGCGCGCTGCCCGGGTCGGCGCGAAAGTAGCCGCCCTCCGACCAGCGTCGATACATCGGGTCCTCGAAGGACCGTGGATCGAATCGGGGGGGGAGCTCCGTGCTCTGTCTCTTGCTCTTTGCCATCGCCTGTGGAAAACGTCTCCTGCCCGTCATAGCAGCGTGCCCAGAGGACCGCAGCCGGTCCCACGGCACGTGCCTCGAGTCGGCTCGTCAATGATTCAGGTAACTTATCTTGAAAGGGCGGTGTGGCAATCGCCGCAGAGGCCTGCGGGGTCCCTCAGTTCCCGCCGGTGGTGTCCGGCTCGGCCGCCCGCTCCGCTTCCTCGCGGGCCCGCCGCTCGCGGATCGCCCGAACGCGCTCCTCGAACAGCTCGTCGATCGCGCCCTGGCTCCCCTGGCGCTGGATCGCGTTCCACTCGTCGGTGCTTAATTCGCGCCGACGCGCCTCGGCCGGGTCGAGGCCGAAGTAGAGGGGGAGCGGCAAGGTGATGCCGCCCAGGTGGATCTTCCCCGGCGAGATCCCCCACTCCTCGCCCTCATCGCCGATCGTCCAGTCGAGGGCTTCCATCTCGCGTGCCAGCTCGGCGGCCACGCTGTCGTCGTAGGCTTCGAGAACGGCATAGAGACGGGCCCGGAGCTCCACCGCACGCTCCGCCGGAGTCAGATCGGAGCGCCGCAAGATCGGTGGCACGAGCCACAACCTCCAATCGCCCACCCGGGGTCGGAGTCGTTCGGCGGCGCTCACATACGGCCTCGGTTCGACGTCTGCGGGGGTGGGGCTCTCCTCTGGCTCCGGCTCGGGCTCGGGCACCGGCTCGACCACCGGCCCCTCGACTACGACGACGTCGACGACGCGCATCCCGTGCTCGGGCACTATGATCGGAGTCGGCACGTAGTACACGACCGGTTCGAAGTAGCGGATGATCAGCGGCGACAGCCGGACGACCAGGATGTGGATCAACACCGACGCGATCACGCCGACGGCGACCGCGCGATCGTGACGGCGCATCCGCCGGCGCATCTGGGGCATCACGCGGCGATCGGGCTGCACGGCGCGCTTGGCCCCTTCTTCGGGTGGCGCGCCCGGCGGTCCCAGTAGAGTCGTGAGGATCACTGTCGTTGATACTCCAGACGCGCCATCCTGTTCCGATTACAGCACTTCGGCGACGCGCTGCGCCGCCTCCCTGAGCCGTTCAGCCGGCACCGTCAGGGCGACACGGAAGAACCCTTCACCACCACCGCCCATCCCGGTGCCCGGAAAGAGAACCACGCCCGACTCCAAAAGGATCCGGCGCGCGAACTCGACCGCCTTCTCGCCGCCGGGGATGGGGACCCAGAGGTACAGGGTCGCCTTCGGCGAATCGAGTTCGAACCCGGCCTCACGGAACGCCTCTACCGCGGCGTCGCGCCGCTCCTGGAAGATGGCCACCTGCTTCGGCACGAACTCTTCCCAGACATCCAGGCTGGCGACCCCTGCAGCCTGGCAGGCGAGGAATACGCCGGTGTCGTAGTACACCTTCACCTTGCTCAGCGCCTGCACCGTCTCCTTGTGGCCGGCCACCCAGCCGACCCGCCAGCCGGTCATGTTGAACGTCTTCGACAGCGAGTGGAACTCCACCGCCACCTCGCGAGCCCCATCGTACTCCAAGACACTTGGCGGCTTGTAACCGTCAAAGGCGATCTCCGAGTAGGCGTTGTCGTTGATCAGCAGCAGGCCGTGCTGGTGGCAGAACTCGATCGCCCGCTTGAAGTAGTCGTCGGTCGCGACACCGCCGGTCGGGTTGTTCGGGTAGTTCAGGTAGAGCAGCTTCGCCCGCTTCAGCTTCGCCGCCGGCACCTCGTCCCAGTCGAGCAGATACCCGCTGTCGCGCCGTAGCGGCACCTCGATCACGTCGGCACCGAGCATGTGGGTGCCGCCGAAGTACGGATAGTAGCCGGGGTTGGGTATGATGGCGGCGTCACCCGGGTCGATATAGACGAGCGGCAGGTGCGCGATACCCTCCTTCGTCCCGATCAGAGGTAACACTTCGTCGAATGGGTCCACCTCGAATCCGAAGCGCAGCTTCATCCACTCGGCGATCTTGACTCGGAACTCGGGCAGTCCCCGCTGAAAGGGGTAGCGGCTGAAGCGTTCCTCCGTAACCGCTTGCTGAATGGCCCTGATAGTCTGGGGCGGTGGCATCTGGTCGGCATCACCCGCTCCCAGATCGATGACGTCAACTCCTTTGTCGATCAGCTCCGCCTTGATCTTCGGGACGTCGGCGAGCGCATAGGGCGGCAGGCTGGAAAACCGTGTCGAGTAGCTAGGCATCTGTCCCCTCTTCGATCCGTTTGCAGCGGCGGCGAGCGGTCCGCGGCGCCGTGTCTCTAGTGCGAGTACGAGATAGCTGGAGCTCCCTGCTTTAAAGCTAGCCAGCGCCGCAGGGGCGTGCTAGTCAGGTCTTGAGGTGCTTCTTTTTGGCCGCCGGGAACAAGACGTTGTTGAGGATCAACCGGTAGCCGGGCGAATGGGGGTAAAGATCGAGATCGGTCGGCGGATCGCCGATCACGTGCTGGGGGTCTTCGGGGTCGTGGCCGCCCAGGAATGTCCAGGTCCCGTTACCGTAGTTGCCGTGCACGTACTTCACCCAGGGCGCGCCGGGCTCTTCGGCGAGCACGGTGATCGACGGCTTGAGTCGCGAGCGCCGGTAGCTTGTCGTCAACCCGTAAAAGTCGCGGAGCACACGCTCGTGGCTCTGGGTCAGCATGGTAGCGACCGGGTCGATTGTAGCGCTGAAGTCGAACAGGCGGAAAGTGCCCAGCGGCTGCCGCATGGGCGTATTCACCAGGTGGCCATCGATATCGCTGAAGGCCGACAGGGCCGGGTCCGCGAAGAGCCCGGCACCCTCGAAGGCGAACGTATTTTCCCAGTTCAGGCGGTCACTCGCATTCACTTCGACCGCATCACCGTCGGCATAGCTGGCCGCTATGTCGACTTGCAGCGCCGCGAGCGCCAGATCGATCGTCTCGGTGGCCGTGCACATGGCGAAGAGGAAACCGCCGCCATCGACGTACTCGCGAATCTTCACTGCAACCGCCTTCTTGAGGCTCGGTGTGTCGGCTAGCCCGAACGCCGTCGCCACCCGACGATTACGGGCCACTTCCTGCTGCAGCCAGGCGGCGCCCGCGTAAGTCAAGTAGAACTTGGAGTACTGACCGGTGAAATCTTCGTGGTGCAGGTGCAGCCAATCGTAGTGGCTCAGCTCGCCGCCCAGCACTTCCGGGTCCCACAGTTCGTCGTACTCGATCCCGGCGTAGGTGAGTGCCAGCGTCACCGCATCATCCCACGGCTGCGATCCCGGGGGCGTGTAGACGGCGATCCGCGGTGCCTTCTCCAGGATCACGGCCTCCATGTTCGAGTCGCCTATCTCGGCACGAAGCGCCGCCAACCGTGACGCCCCGACCGGCTCGACGTTTACTCCGCGCAGCGCCGCCTCGCGGCGGACCTCGGGCGCGTCGGGTAGCAAGAACGAGCCGGCACGATAGTTGAGCAACCACTCGACGCGTTCGCCGCGGGCGAGGACCCAGTAGGCGAGCCCGTAGGCGCGCAGATGATTCGATTGCTCGCCGTCCATCGGCGCTAGGAGATACTGGCCATGCGCGGTCCCGGCGCTCGCCAGAACGACGATCAGAACGATTGACAGCCGCCGACTCACGAGCTGGGGACCTGCTCTCGGAGTTCCGCCAGCCGTCGACGCCCGATCGGCGTCAGCGCGCTCTTCGGGTACTCGATGATCAACTGTTCCAGCAC
>JASFTI010000180.1:0-7151 GCA_050053635.1 Gemmatimonadales bacterium | reverse complement strand
ACCTGCGTCAGCTCACCGGTCGGGCGTTCACCATCCGGGTGCCGCAGCGCGGGCTCAAGCGCGAACTCGTCCTGCGCGCCGAGGAAAACGCGCGCCACCTGCTGGAAGAACGGCTGTTGGTCGAGGGTACGGCCGAACGGCGCGCACCGGAAGCGTTGTACTCGCTGCAGCGCGAACTCAACCTCGAACGTGTCCCGCGCTCGATCATCGGATTCGACATCTCGAACATTCAGGGCTCCGAGCCCGTCGGCGCCGCCGTCTGGTTCGAGAACGGCGAGCCGTTCAAGAACGAGTATCGACAATTCAAGGTCGAGTCGGTGGAAGGGGTCGACGACTACGCCGCCATGCAAGAGGTCGTCGGACGATACTTCACCCGACGCGTCGAAGAGCAACGCCGACTGCCCGATCTCGTACTCGTCGACGGCGGGGTGGGCCAGCTCTCCGCCGCCGCGCAGGCGCTGGAGCGCGCCGGCGTGCCCGACCTGCCGCTCACGTCGCTCGCCAAGCGCGAGGAGTTGATCTTCACCCTCGATCACAGCGAGCCGCTTCGCCTATCGCGCCGTGAGCCCGGACTGCGATTGCTCCAGCAGGTGCGCGACGAGGCCCACCGCTTCGGCCTCCAGTACCATCGCAAGCGGCGCAGCCGCCGCACCCTGCGCTCCGAGCTGCTGGACGTACCGGGCGTCGGACCCGCACGGCAAAAGGCGCTGATCCGCGCGTTCGGCAGCCTCAAGGGCCTGCGATCAGCGTCGGTCGAAGAGATCGCATCTGTGCCCGGGATCGGACGGCGCCTTGCAGAAGAGATTGCTGCAGCGCTGGCGGAGACAGCCCAGTAAACGCCAAGCCCGGAGAAGGTTCTCCGGGCTTTTCCGTGGCGGACTGCAGCCTACCTACCAAGTACAGTCAATCTAGATCGCGCTCGCCGACTCTGTCAACGCGCTCCATCCGAAGGACGGTGACCTGAAACATGGCGTGCCCCCGGTGGGAGCCGCGTTGAATGCGCCCGCTCGTGGGCGCATTCATACATGAGCGCCGCCGCGCGGTGCGAATCTCCACCCACACGACCTTTCGGTCACCTACTTGGTAGGTAGGCGCGTCTGCCAGTTCCGCCACGGGGGCACCTTGGCTGCAGGATGGCAGGAACTGGCAGGTATCTCGCGCCGCTGCCGCGTAGCCCTACAGACCGCCCCCAGACTAACGAGAGCTCGTCAACAGAGTATCAAAGGATATCCTGGCGCCTCCCCCATTCTTGTTCCCCATTCCCACTTCCCCTATCTTCCCGCGTTTACGCAAGCACACGCAATCGCAATGATCGTTAAGACTCGGTTCGCACCCAGCCCGACCGGCGAGCTGCACCTGGGGAACGCACGGATCGCCGTGCTCAACTGGCTCTATGCAAAGCACTGCGCCGGCCGCTTCGTGCTACGCATCGAGGACACCGACGTCGATCGCAACCTCCCGGGCTCCGAGGGCGAGATCATGGACTCGCTCCGCCGCCTCGGTCTCGACTGGGACGAGGGCACCGACGTAGGCGGCCCGGCGGGCCCGTATCGCCAGAGCGAGCGGGCGTCGCTGTACCGCGAATACGCCGAGAAGCTGCTCGAGTCGGGTGCCGCGTTCCGCTGCTACTGCCAGCCGGACGAGCTCGAGGCGAAGAAGGAGGCGGCGATCGCCCGGGGTGAGCGCGCGGTTTACGATGGCACGTGCCGGCACCTCACGCCCGAGCAGGAAGAGCGTTATCGCGAGCGGGGTATCGTCCCGGCGATCCGCTTCGCGGTACCGGCCGAGCAGGTCGTGGTCAACGATATCATCCGCGGCACGATCGTCTTCGACCCACAGGAGTTCGGCGACTTCGTGATCGTGAAGTCGGACGGCTCGCCGACCTACAACTTCGCCGTCGTCGTCGACGACTGCGGCATGGCCATCACACACGTGATCCGCGGGGTCGGGCACCTGGCCAACACACCGCGTCAGGTGATGCTCTACCACGCCCTCGACATCGAGCCGCCGGCCTTCGTGCACGTACCTCATGTGCTGAGCCCCGACGGCTCCGGCCTCTCCAAGCGGCACGGCGCCCGCAGCCTGCGCGAGTACCTCGACGAGGGCTACCATCCCGACGCCCTGGTCAACTACCTGTCGCTGCTCTCCTGGTCGAGCCCCAGCGGCGATGAGGTCCTGCCGCCCGAGCGCTTGATCGATGAGATCGATCTGGCGCGACTGGGTGCCAGCGATGTCAGGATGGACCCCGACAAACTCGAGTGGCTCTCCGGCGAGTACATCCGCCGCATCAGCCCCGATGCTCTCGCCGCCCGCCTGGCCGAGCATCTCGACCCCGCCTCCTATCCCGATCGCGACGACCACAGAGTCCGAATCGCCCGCGCGGTCCAGGAGCGGATCACGACCTTCGGCGGCGCCGCTCGCTTCCTGCCCCAGTTCTATCCGCCCGATCCGATGAACTGGACGCCGGCGGCGCTGGAAGCGATTCAAGCCCCCGAGGCCTCGCGTACCCTCGAGGCCGTCCAAGAAGCGCTCGAGTCCCTCGACGATTGGAACGGCGACGCGATAATCGCGGCCATCCGTGCCGCCGGCGCGGAAGCCGGCGTCAAAGGCAAAAAGCTGTTCATGCCCGTGCGTGCCGCCGTCTCCGGATCGACGCAGGGGCCCGAGCTCGCTGTCATCTTCGAGATCCAAGGCAAGGACACGTGCCTACGCGTCATCGAGCAGGCACGAGCGAAAGCCAACGGAACCTGAACCCATATGAAACTCGACTTCACGCTGACCTGCTCGCGCTGTGAACGCGAGACGGATACGTCGGGCACGCCGAGCGTCTGCGCCGAGTGCGACGCCCCGCTGCTCGCCGGCTACCCGCTGGAAAAGATCGCGAAGAAGTTCAGACCCGAGTGCCTGGCAGGCCGACCCTGGGACATGTGGCGCTATCGCGAGGTCATGCCGCTGGCGGTCGATGAAGAGCCGGTCAGCCTCGGCGAGGGCGGCACGCCGCTCCTCTCGATACCCGCCTTGGCCGCGAGAGCGGGCGTCCGTGAGCTGCTGGTCAAGGAGGAGGGGCTCAACCCTACCTATTCCTTCAAGGCCCGCGGCATGTCCGCCGCCGTGACCCGCGCCGTCGCCGGCGGCGCGCCCGGCTTCGTCGCGCCGTCCGCCGGCAACGCCGCCGACGCGCTCTCCGCCTACGGCGCCCGCGCGGGTGTCCCGGTCAGGGTCTACATGCCTGAGGACACACCGCCTCTGGTGATCGCGGAGTGTCGCGCGCTCGGCGCCCAAGTCGAGCTGATCGACGGGGTGATCACCGACTGCGGCGCGAAGGCGCGCGAGTTCGCTCAGCAGACCGGTTACTTCGATGTCTCCACCCTACGCGAGCCCTATCGCGTCGAGGGCAAGAAGACGATGGGCTACGAGATCGCCGAGCAGTTGGGCTGGAGCCTGCCCAACGCCATCATCTATCCTACCGGCGGCGGTACGGGCATCATCGGCATGTGGAAGGCCTTCGCCGAACTCGAGGCGCTGGGCTGGCTCGAGCCCGGAAACCGCCCCCGCATGTACGTCGTCCAATCGGCGGGTTGCGCGCCCATGGTTCGCGCCTGGGAGTCGGGCGCCGAGACCGCAGAGCGCTGGGTGGACCCGGAGACCATCGCCTGGGGCCTGCGCGTACCCGGCGCCCTGGGCGACTTCCTGATCCTGCGGGCCGTGCGCGAGAGCGGCGGCGCCGCCGTCGCCGTGAGCGACGAGGACCTCTTGGCGGGGGCGGACGAGCTCCGGCACCAGGGCGTGGCCGCCTGTCCCGAAGGGGGAGCGACGCTCGCCGCGCTCTATCGCTTGCAGGCGGAAGGCCACATCGGTCCCGATGACAGCGTCATCTGCTTCAACACCGGCGCCTGGATCAAGTACGTCGAGTAGCCGGATGAAGCCCGCGCGCGCCGCGCTTCACACAGTCTTCATCATCGGCCTCGTTTGTCCGGCCACAGCCTCCGCCCAGTGGGAGATCAGCGGCAAAGCAGCTCTCCCGGAGTTACCCTACTGGACTTCGGTGCGCGACGATCCCGACCTCAATCTCCTGCCGCTGATCTGGTTCGACGAGGTGGACGGCAACTCGACCGGCTGCTGCGTCTTCGGCGCCGCCGCCAGGGCACGCCTGAGCACGGCGACCCTCTGGCTCGGCCTCGGCTTCGGAACCGATGGCGACGCCAGCTTGCCCGCGGCCATCGAGGCGGCGGCGGAACTGGACGGCGGCAGCTTCGCCTTTCGCATGCTGCACGGCCGAATCGGGTTCTCCGCGCTCTACCCGGTCTATCAAGTCTCCGAGCCGGACCGCCCGCAGCTCGACAGGATCTCCGTCGGCGTCCACGCCGTCTGGCTCGACGACACCCGCTTCCTCGATACGGTCACCTTCTTCGAATGCCCCGTGGCCCCGGCAGCACCCTGTGACCCCATCGAGACAGCCTACACCTGGAGCGACGGACGCGACTACTCGATACTCGGCGAGCTGGCGTGGGGAAGGGGAGATTGGTCGCAGCCGCATCTCAGGGGAGCGGTTAACGCAGGCCTCAAATTAGCCGGCGGAGAGCACGAGTACGTGCGCGCCGAGCTCGAGGCGCTCGTAACCGATCGCCCGAGCTTCGCCCGCCTCGACTTGCGGCTCGCCGGCGGCTGGGTCTCCAGCGGCGCGCCCCAGCAGCGTCGCTTCCTGCTCGAGGGTGCCGATCCCATCACCCGCTGGCTCAACCCCTATATCGAAGCCCGCAAAGCACTCCTCAGCGATATCCCGTACCACGTGCCCGGCGGACCGAACCTGCGGGCTTACGAGGACACGCGGCCGCTGGTCAAGCGGTATATGGCTGCCTCAGGTGAGCTGAGCTGCGCCGCTGGCACACCGAACGGCTTCTGGGGGCGGCTGGGCACCTACCTCGCCGCCGCCTGGACGCCGGGGATACCCGAGGTCATGGGACCCGAACGGATGAGCGAGGACGGCGACCTGCTGTTCGATTGGCGGCGCCTGCCGGCGGGGGAGGGAGGAGAGCAGGGCCGTTTCCGGGCGCGCAGCCTCGAGGTGTCGGAGATATGGGCCGACGCGGGACTGAAGCTGACCGGCGGCTACAGGCGGGTGGCGGTCACGCTATCGCTGCCCGTCTGGGCGAGCCAGCCGGCTTTCGCCGGCGAGTCTATCTTCGGCGGCGACAAGCAGGCCTTTGGCTTCCGCTGGGCACTCGGCATTACATTCTTCCCGAGAGACCATTCGGGGGTTTGAATGGAAGAACGCTCACGCTGCCTGATCTTCGATCCGTTCGCCGGAATAAGCGGTGATATGATCCTCGGCGCACTCATCGATCTAGGGCTCGAGGTCGACTGGCTCGAGAACCTCGTCGGCTCGTTGCCCGTCAGAGTCGACCTGAACATCGAGGAAGTTGCGCGCGGGACCATCAAAGCCACGGCGGTCCACGTCCAGACGATAGGGACAGACGCCGTTCGTCACCTCAAAGATGTCCTGGAGATCATCGACGCGGCCCCGATCGACGGTAGGGCGCGCGAGTGGGCGGCCGCAGCGTTCGGCAAACTGGCCGACGTCGAAGGCGGCATACACGGCATCCCGCCGGACCAGGTGCACTTCCACGAGGTCGGCGCCGACGACGCCATCGTCGATATCGTCGGGGTATGCGCTGGCATGTCGCAGCTCGGTATCGAGCGCTGCTTCACCCGGCCGGTCGCCGTCGGACTCGGCTGGGTGGACGCGCAGCACGGCGCCCTCCCGCTACCAGCGCCCGCTACCGTTAGATTGCTGGAGGATCTGCCGGTACGAGAGAGCCAGCTGGAAGGCGAGCTCACCACACCCACCGGCGCCGTCCTCTTGTCGGTGCTCACCGACGGCCGGCGTCTGCACGGCGACTTCGTGCCGGTCCGCTCCGGCTACGGCGCCGGCCTCCGCGACCCGGCCACCCACCCCAACTGCCTTCGCCTCATCATCGCCGAGCTCGACCAGCGCGGCGACCTCATCGTCATGCAGGCCGACATCGATGACATGTCACCGGAGTACGTCCCCCCGCTCCTCGAGGAGCTCCTTGCGGCCGGCGCCCTCGACGCCTGGACCCAGCCGCTGGGTATGAAGAAGGGCCGCACCGGCCTCAGGATCGAGGTCCTCGTGCCCGAGACAGGCAGGGAAGCGGTGAGCCGCGCCCTCTTCCAGGGGAGCACCACGCTGGGTCTCCGTTACTGGCGCGTCGAGCGCGAGATGCTGTCACGCACCGCCAAGACCGTCGAATGGCGCGGCCACACGATACGCGTCAAGACCTCCACTGCGCCCGACGGGCACGTCCACTACAAGCCCGAGTTCGACGACGTCAGCGCCGCGGCCCGCTCCGTGGGCGTCCCAACCCTCAGAGCGCAACACGAGATCGAGCAGCTGTTGCGTGACGAGTGACCACATCGACCCACGCTCGCGAATGCCGGCCCCGCATTAGGCGGCGAACGTCGTGGCATTTCGCCGCTCGAGCGATGCTGGTGTGAGAGCTGTAACGGGCCGTATCTTAGAAACAAGTTCGATCCAACCACGAAGCGATAAACGCTAATGCTGGAGGCCAGCTGGCGGCTTCTTGGAAGGCCTTGCCGTTGAAGAAATGGTTAGAGAGCCGCAGCAGTCGCGATACAGCGTTGAGCGATTTTGGCACGAACCTGCCGTGCCGTCGATCCGGAGGTCAGAGATGCCTCGCAATGGAATTCTCCTCCTTGTCGCGGCCGTCGCTTGCGGGCCGCGCGCAGATCTTGATGCTGAACGCGCCGCCATCGAAGTGGCCGACAGCGCCTGGCTTGCTGCCGCGCAATCTGGGGATGTCGATAGTGCGCTCTCGTTTTGGGCCGAGGACGCGCGCGTAATCGCACCCGGGGAACCACCATACATCGGTCAGGACGCGATCCGGCGGATGTTGTTGGACGGCGTGGCAACGCCGGGGTTCTCGGTGACGTGGGAAACCACAGATATTGTGGTGGCTCCGTCAGGGAACCTCGCATACTCCTTCGGCACTAATGCCTTCACCGTCCCGACTCCAGACGGAGGCCTCGCCACGCTGGAAGGCCAAGGAGTGGTTGTGTGGCGAAAGGGGCAAGATGGCCGTTGGCGCTGTGTAGTGGACATTTGGAATGCT